>MWCF01000107.1 GCA_002069855.1 Elusimicrobia bacterium ADurb.Bin231
AGCACAGCCGGACGAATTGACTAAAGTTGACCGGTTGTCGCTGGGGGAGGTCAAAATGATGAAGGAAGGCATCCGTTTGGTGATGGAGCTTTAAGATCAAACAAAAAATTGAAAGGGATTACATGAAAAAAGTCAGAAGGAATCTTGTCAAGTTTGTATTATTGGGAATTATTACCGTAATGTGTTGTTCGTGTGGGGCGTCGCTTAATAGCATGAAGGATGCCAATAATTATATTAAGACAAGTAGAGTAAAAGAGCTACGGGGATGGGGGGAATTAGCGGGCGCAATACAAGCCACTTCACCTAAAGTGAAGGTTCAAAAGTCATCACCGGGAAGTATTGCTTTACTGGGATTAGGATTACTTACTGCGTCCGTGCCGTTGGATTATATTGCTGCCGGCATATATACACCAACCACGCTGATTGGTATCTCTGAAGATTTAAAAAATCAACCCGTTACGGGAAATCTTATGACCATTGAAACATCTTTAAGAGTCAATACTGCTGTTTTATATCGCAAAGAACCGGGTAAACCCGAATGGGATTTAGGACAGGAGGCTATAAAAAGAGCAGGGAAATTACCAGTACGAAATGCCGGTTGTGTAATTGAAAAATTTGAGCCAAGAAATAGCATTTCTTCGACAGAATATAAAGGAGAAGATGGCGAAATAGAGTTAAATAGATTAGTGTTCCCACGTCTTTGGGTATATGGAGACTACAACACCACTCCAGCCTGCACAATGGAAGATTTATTGACTTACAAAGAATACATGACCAAACTTACAATGGCTATGGCACAAATTCTTAAAGAAGAAACAATAAAAATAGATGAGAGTATTTTACAGGAATACCCAGACATACAGAACAAAACTGGCAATTTACGAGGGAAAATATACTGGTATGATTCAGATACCCAGAAAGGATTTCCTGAAAAATAAAATATTTACCCGTCCCGCTGTAAATTACCATAACGTGTAAATTAAAAGATTAACCGTCTATTCAATAAATACGAGGAGACAGCCATACATGGAAGAAACCACCGAAAAAATATTAACTTTGACGCTGACTGTTTTTTGGGCTACAATATAGCCCAAAAAGGAGAAATAATTTATGCCTAACAATCCTGTTGTCAGAGCTCGCATAGACGAGCATATTAAAGCGGAAGCAGAAGCGGTGCTTTCTGCTATCGGGCTTACTGTATCTGATGCTTTTCGCATGATGATGATACGGATTGCGAAAGAGAAGGCTTTACCTTTTGAACCGTTAGTCCCCAATAAAGAAACCATTAATGCGATGAAAGCCGTCCGGCGTGGTGATTTTGAATGGACTGGCTCCGCAGACAAGCTTCTCGATCATTTGAATGCGGACAATTAGAACGACAAAGCGTTTTAAACGCGACTACAAGCGGGAAAAATCAGGAAAGCACAGCAAAAAACTTGATGCTGAATTAATGGAAGTTGTCGAAATGCTTGTTGCCGACAATCCGCTGCCATCAAGTCTTTGTGATCATTCTCTTTCTGGTAATTGGTGCGACCATCGGGATTGTCATATCAGGCCGGACCTTGTCTTGATCTATCGTAAGCCCGATAATGAGTACCTTGACCTTGTGCGTCTTGGTTCTCATAGTGAGCTTGGGCTCTAATAATCTGACATCCTGTTAACGAGGATAATAGATTGCGAATACATACTGTGACACTACCGGAGATAGTGTTCTGTTATATCTGGTCTTTCGTGGCCCATCTCATGCGACACTCGCAAGAGGGCTTGCTCATACGACTTGCCGCTGCTTTGCAACTCATTCATCCTGTTTTGAGCAAAATTCCATCTAAGGCCGTGGCTGCCGGTAGCGTCCTGACCGGAACTTAGCGCGGCGGCGCGCAGATCGCGCCCGTAAGCGTCCTTATCTATCCGGAAAATACCTTTTTCAGTGATTATTTTTTCAACTTCTTTATAGATTTTTTCGGGCACATTAAGCTCCCGAATTTTCCCGCCCTTACCCTGAACCTCAATTCGGCTATCGCCTTTTAATTGCACTGGCTTAATTAAATCTATCTCTGAAATTCGCCCGCCGCCGTGTAATTGCAACCCGGCGGCAACTTTATGCGCATCTTGTAGCAGATCGACAACATTGTGCGCGTTCGTATAGGCGCGGTGCAGATCTGCGCGTTCCAGGGATTTACCCTGTTCGACTTTAACCTGGTGTGTCACTTCGCGGAAATTATATTCGCGCCCGCTTGCGCGCTTCTCCGCATACGCGGACAAGGCATTTTCTAGCTTGTTTATCGCCGCGCACTCTTTGGCAAAAGTCGAAGCCGCCACACCTTCGGAGATGCGGCTTTCCAAATACTCCCTTACGTTGTCGGGGGATAATTTTTCAATGTCCTTCAAACCGCAATTTTTTTTGCAAAAATCCCCCACTTGATGCCAAACGTCTTTGTAAGATTCGGCGGTTTGGTAGGAATAAATCGCTGTTTGAGAGGCAACCTCGGAGGAAGTCCGCGCGCCTTCGGCGCGAGCCTCGGCTTTCGCCTCGTGCTTGCTTTCTGTCGGCGCAAAAATCCCGCTTTGGTTAAACACCTGCGTGATCTGATAACCCATCCCACCGCGCATATAACACCCCTTTCGGTGCCGTCTTTTTTGCCGCATCGCGGCCTTGCCATGTTACTAGTTGAGTCAGCCCGCTTTTTTGCGACTTGCGATGTCGGGATTTTGCTAATGGTAAAGACCAAAAAGCGCGTCATCCGTGCGGCTATATCCCGTTAGGGTAGGGGGTGCCAACCTGCCTAGTTATACCTTGCGGTAGATTGTCCCCTGCATACCGCATCGACCAATTTGTGTCAAGAGTTTTTCTCGTGGTTGCGTGCGCGCCCCTGTTTCCCCGCAGGGGAAACAGGGGCGCAAGTTCTTTTTTTACTTGACATTTTTCCATTTTTGGCTTACAATTTTAGTTGACAGCGAAAAAAAGGAGGGAAAAATCATGCTGAATGAGGAAAAAATAGACAAGCTGACCGGTGCCGATCAGGACCGGCGGCGGTTGCTTTGTAAGTTCTATTCTACCTTGTCAGAGGATGACCGAGTGGCAGCTCACCGGCTAGCCGGCGAGCTTGTGCGGCAGGACAGGGGCAAAGCAAAACTGGATGAAGTATATTTTTACTCCGCGTTGATGCGCGCTCTGAACAAGATGTATTTTGATCGGCGTGAAGCTCTTAGCCGCAAGGCGGCCATCACGGAAGAGCAAGCGGGCGACATCGCCGCCAAGCGGCTTGCCTCGTTCCGAAGTGCAAAGGCCGATGCCGTTGGCAAAAAACGCCGCAAAAAAGCACAGTTAATTTCTGTCCGTTTCTTGGGACTGATCAAAAAGTTGCGTAGTGAAGGTTTCTCCTGGCGTGATTGCTCCGATTATCTTTTTCAATACCATCATAAAAAGATAAGTCATCAATATTTAAAGGAGATTTATGAAAAAAACGTAATAAAAGAGGTGGCTAATAATGAAAATTAAAATTTTTTTTACTCATTTATTAGCGGTCGGATTTGGCGTCATCGGTGCGCTTATCTTTCATCACTATTACATCCGTAATCACGAAGGCGCAGATGCTAACCTCATACTCGTTATTTTTTACTTATCTTGCTTGTCTTTAGGTGTCATAATTGCTCTTTTTTCAATAACAACTCCCTCAAACGACCTCTCACACGAGTTTAAAACAGTTCAGGACGCGCTTGTTTTGAAAATCAATGAAACCATCAAAACCATCGGGGCGCACAGAGAAAACCTTGACACTAATTTAAAGGAAGGCAAGGAACTTTTACTAGAAGCAGGCCGTGCTTACCAATCGCACGCAGAATCTTATTTTAACCGGCAATCTGATTTTTCAGGATTGATTAAATATCATGTATATGCCGCCGCCATTCGGCAGCTCCATCAATCCCATGACCCAGAAAAGGCCGAAAAATTTGTCCAGCGAGAGCTAGAAATCATAAAAAAAATCGAGGCAGGGGAGAATGTATATGTACTCTGCGGGAACCGTGCCCATACAGAAGAGCAAGCCTACAATACCCTGTTAGGTCGCTGCAAGAAAGGGCAAATTAAACCCCAGAAGTCTTTTTTTCAGTGCAAAGATTGTGGAACAGAGTTTGAAGTTTGCCCCAATTGCATGGGAGAGCTTCAAAGGAGATTCAAAAAATGACCCTTGTTAACCGTTTTTTCTTTTCAAAAGAGACGCGCGCGAAACGAGTTATCCATAGATTTTTGGAACCCCCCTTGCGCGTTTTTTTAAATATTTTTATCTTGTTTTTCGGCATGCGCGAAGTCAATAAAATCAATATTTTCCAAGCGCAACTATGACTTTTTTCGCGTGAACTATGACTTTTTTCGCGTGAACTATGACTTTTTTCGCGTGAACTATGACCAATTTCGCGTGAATTATGACTTTTATTTAATATAAGATCATAAATAATTTAAAACAAACTATGACTATTGATTGACATAATGTCATTTATATAGTATAATGTTAATTATGAATATAAAAAAAATCACTCCAAATAACGTGCTGTATAAGTCTAATTCATTAATTAA
>MWCF01000108.1 GCA_002069855.1 Elusimicrobia bacterium ADurb.Bin231
AATCCGGTGTTTATATTTATCTTGTGGAATCCGCGAACGGTAAAAAACGCACAGGCGCTGTGGTTGTAGCGAAGTGAGGAAACAGTGAGTAGTAAGTGGTGAGGAATGATGCATACAAATAAAAGGCCGTATGAAAAATTGGGAAAATGGCTACATCTTTAATAGCAATTTTATGAATAAAAAAATATTTTACTGCTTATTAATTACTTCTTGCTACTTACTACTTGCTGCTTACGGCTATTCCGCTTTTCAGGATACGGGTTGGGGCGCGCGGCCAGGCGGTATGGGTAATACTTTTACCGCCATTGCCAATGACGCTTCAGCTCCATTATGGAACCCTGCGGGGATAGCGCAGTTGAAGAATATAGAAACCACTTTTATGTACAATAAATTGTTTGTAGGCATAGAAGATGCCAATATAACGCAGATGTTCGGCGCTCTCATATATCCCACAAAACGAGGAGCGTTCGGTTTTACGATAACTGATTTTTCATTATGGGGTTATTATAAAGAAAACACGTTTTCCGGAAGTTACGCGTATAATCTTTCCGACGGATTAAACATAGGATTACCTATAATGATTGGATTAAATCTTAAATATCTTACTCATTCGTATAATCTTGACTCTCGGACAAAGTCAATGAATGATCCTGTATTTGCTCAGACATCGTCCGGCGGATTTACTCCGGATGTCGGGATTTTAGTGAAACCTTACAGATTAAGTATCGGTGTTTCAGTCTTGAATATTTTGCAGCCTGATGTGGGGCTAAAAACGAGCGATAAAGTGCCTATGGTTATCAAATCAGGTATTGCTTACCAGCTTGGAGGTTGGGGCATAATTGATTCTTTGACTCCGACTGTTGATATTTCATCCAGGAAACCCGAGGGCGGGACATCAGACACAAAAGTTTCCTTTGGTATGGAGTTATGGATAAGAAAGACTTTGGCTTTGCGCATAGGAGGAAATGATCGTGAGGTTACAGCAGGATGTTCCTATTCCAAAGCCTTTTCGGAAAGCGATATTCAATTTGATTATGCCTTTCTCTCTCCTACGGAGTTGACTGAGGCATCGGGGAGTCACAGGATATCTATATCATTCGGAATGTCAGTGCCTGAAAGGAAAAAACTGGATAGTACGCGCGCTGCAATAATTCCCGTAAAAGAGACGGAAGTTACAGTGGAAACAATAAAGGAAAAATATCTGAAACGGGGTTATCAGCATTTCGAGCGCGCAGAGTATTCAGACGCTATTTCCGCGTGGGAAGAGGTTCTTAAGGTTGATCCCGGCAATTCCGAAGTTAAGAATAAAATCAAGATGGCAAAAATGTGGCTCGGTCAGGAAACTTCTTCAGGCGCGGATTCCGAACAAATAGCAGGCGCTGAATTTGCCAGGGAGCAGCTGAATATTAATACAGCCAATGAAATAGAACTTATTGATGTTGGATTTACACGCGAGGAAGCGCGAAATATCATAGCATATAGAAAGAAATCAAAATTTAAAAAGATTGATGATTTATCATCGGTTCCTGGTATGACTCCGGAAAAATTTAATAAGATAAAGTTGAAGCTTAAAATTAGATAGAAATAATTTGAAAATTTAAGAAAAAAGGGGGCTTTATGCGTAAATGGATGGGGCTGTTGTTGGGTTTGATGCTGGTTGTTTCAGTAGCGCCGGTTTATGGAGAAGGTGAGATTTTCGTTACCGCGGTCAATAAGATCGCTTCTACAAAAAAAGGTGTTCCAGACACATATAGGGTAATCCTTAATGACTCTATAGAGGTAAAAGATATAGTTATGGAGAAAAGTGACGGAAAAACTGTGATTAAGTATCCAGTATATACATCCGCCAGGGGCAAGGTGTATCCTCAATTCGAAGTCCTTTCCGAACAGGCATCCGCCGAAATTGAAAAGTCTGTGAAAACCGGCAAACCTTCCGCTACTGTCGCGAAGTCCATGACATTTAAAATATCCAAATTTTCCAAACTTAAAAGGCCTTCCACATTAAAAGCATTTGCTTCCGTTGATTTTAATAATGCAGTGCGCGTAGAATGCAAGATTATGGGCGGCAAAAAGGGACCTTGGGTATCCTGGCCTGCGGTAAAAGATGAAACTACTGGAAAATATAATAAGCAGGTTAGTGTAGTAAATAAGAATGTTAAAAAAGTTGTTGAAAATTCCCTATTGAAAAGATATGCTGCGGCTGATGTCGAAACTGAAACTGACGATATGGAAGTACAAGAGGAAGAGTAAGAATAGTTTGCGATTGTTGAAAAAGTATTTTTTTGTCATTCAGAATCTCGATGTGCCGGGATTGAGAATTGTCATTCTGAGGCAACGCCGAAGAATCTTGCCGTTAATGGTTTTACGCGGCAGAGAATAATAAGAAAGAGATGCTTCGTTCCACTCAGCATGACAAAAAATGCCGTCATTCTGAATGTAGCGCAGCGGAGTGAAGAATCCCGCTTTGGTTGTCATTGCTCGGAGCGTAGCGACGAAGCAATCTCGTAGCAAAGGTTTTATGCGGAGAAGAGGAACAAGGCGGAGAAGTCACGCATCGCTCAACATAACACCGTTAGGAGATACTTCGCTGCCGCTTGGTATGGCAAACAGATGAGTCGTGTGCTTATGATTAAAATATTTATTTTTCGGCAGTGTCAATCTGAATTTTATGCTTGCATTTTGACATAAATAGTAGTATGATTAAATAGCAGAAATACAATGCCCGAGGTAGGCGGGACAAACTATAATAAAGGGGGATGTCATGCTTAAAAAGTTTTCTGTTTTATTGTTAGCCGCAATGTTGTTTGCTCGTACGAATATATTTGCAGCCGGAGAGATTTTTGTAACAAGTGTTAAACAGGTGCCTGCAGCAGCTGATTCAAGCGGACAAGGTACAGTATCCGTTGTCTTGAATGATTGCGTAGAAATTCGAGAAATAGAAGTGGTAAAAGCAGAAGGCGTAAAATCTCTTAAATATCCTGTGTATGTATCAGCCAGAGGCAAAGAATATCCGCAGGTTGAGGTTCTTACAAAACAGGCAAAAGACGAAATAGAAAAAGCAGTATTTTCGAACAAAGCTTCCCCTACAGCGCCAAAAACAATCACATTCAAAATCTCAAAATTTTCTATATACAACAGGCCTTCATCTCTTAAAGCGTTCGTTTCTGTAGATTTTAACAATTCCGTAAGGGTAGAAGCAAAGGTTATGGGCGGGAAACGCGGCCCTTGGGTCTCATGGCCTTCAAGAAAAGATGAGTCAACTGGGAAATACAAGAAACAGATTCTTTTAGTAAATAAGAAAGTGCAAACTGTAGTGGAAAAGGCAATACTTGCCAGATACGCAAAGGCAAGCAGTGAATCCTCGGACGCAGAATCCGAAGAATAAAAATATAATTTAAGTTTGTTGAAAAAGCATTCTTGTCATTCAGAATCCAGATGTATAGGTGTAATGTTTTTTGTATAGAGTACTGATGTGCCGGGATTGGCATGACAAATAGGTGCCCTCATTCTGACCGTGTCGCCGATGAGTGAAGAATCTCAAGGTAGTCATTCTGAACGAAGTGAAGAATCCAGCTGGTGCGGTTGTTAGAAATATGTAACATTTTTTTTCATTGTATATGACCGGAAGTAATTTAACTAAACTGAAAATAAAAAATTCTTATTAATATATTGAAAAGTTTTCGGAGGAAGAATGAAAAAGAAAATTCTATTATTACTTTTTGCCGGATTTTTAAATGCGATGTTTTGTCAGAGTGCGCGCGCAGGATTGATGTTTAGCGATGATTTTGAAGGAACTGAAGGAAGCACAGTTACAGAAGCAGGGTGGATAGGTTATGCTTTAAGCGCCTTGCCTGCTACATTTTACATAACTGCGGAACAAAAATATACGGGCTCAAAATCTGTAAAATTGACGGACAACAACACATATGTAAGCTATTTATATACAGTTTCTACTGTTACTGCGGGCACTAATTATATGTTGTCCGGCTGGTTTTACGACAATGACGCAAATACCAGCGGATATCTTTCAATATCTTGGTATGCTGCAGCAGACGGTAGCGGCAGTGCTTTAACCAGCAAAGAATCTTCTTTCACAACGGATAGTGGAAGTTGGCAGTTTATTTCTACAGCAGCAGTTGCTCATGCAAGTGCTCAGTCATGCAGAGTAAGGATAAATATAAAAAATTCTGGAGCCGACACATACTCAATATATGCTGACAGCATAACTTTTGTTGAGGTTTTAACTCCCCCTACAACGCATTATACTCTTAATTTAACTAATCCGGCTAACGGCAAAATAAAAATGACTCCTCCTGATACAATCTATTCATCTGCCTCGGCAGTTGATTACGCAACCGCTACAGTTGTCAATCTTGTTGCTATGGCAAATTCAGGGTATGAATTCTCTTCGTGGTCAGGCAGCGCTGTGCTTGTTAGTTCAGATACTTATGCCAGCACCGCTACTGTTACTATGGATGCGAATAAAACAATAGGCGCTACTTTCGTTCTTACTGGCGGGCCTACATATTACACCCTTACACTTAATTCTCCGAGTAACGGCAAAGTAAAAATAACACCTCCGGGCACTGTCTATTCCGCAGGTACAACAATAGATTATGCTTCAAGTACTGCTGTGGGTGTTGTGGCAATGGCAAATACGGGTTATAAATTTTCAAGCTGGTCAGCCGGTGTTACTGGCGCAGTTTCCGACACTTACGCGAGCACAGGCACAGTTACTATGGACGCGGATAAAACAATTTCAGCAACTTTTAGCGCTGTGGGAAGCACTGTTGCCGGTTCTCCAATTAGAATTAATGAAGTTGCGGCAAACGAGTCCAACTCTCTTGACTGGATAGAGTTTTATGTTGCAGTTGGCGGAGATTATAGCCAGTATAAAGTCAAGGAAGGAACGGCACTTTTGCCAGGGACCACTGTTGGGGCAAATGTTACCAGCGGTTATACATTTCCAGATACATTTAATCCTTCGGCAGGTGATTATATTGTATTACATATTAATAATAAGATGAATGCCTGTGAAGATGATTATTCGGGAACAGGCGATGACAGCGTATGGGATTTTTATACTACTGATTCCGGTCTTACAGGTACAGATAATGTTATTTTGTTGACTGATCCTGCGGATACTATAATAGATGCCATGGCTTTTGCCAATAATACAGGCAGCTGGACAGGGAGCACCCCAGCTTTCAACAATGCTGTATCTTCCGGACAGTGGACAGGCATAGCTTCCGAAGCAGACAGCGTTGATTCGTCACTTGCCACGTCTGCCGGGAAATCTCTCGGAAGAGATGAAAACTCAACTGACACAGATGCTACTGCTGCGGCAAAAGATGATTGGTCAATAAAAACAACTCTTACCATGGGTGTTGCTAACAGCACTTCAACAGTTGTTCCCCCAGCTGCCGGCGGAGGCAGTATATCAGCAATAATTACTGAACTTGCTACAAATATTTCTAATGGCGATTTTATAGAATTGTTTGTTACAGCAGAATCCACAGATGTCGGAGGTTGCCAGTTGTATACAGGAACTACTTTAATAAAAACATTATCATCAGACATAGGAACTGTATCCAGCGGCACATTCATAGTTCTGTGGGCTTCCGTTACGAATAATCCGTCAGGTGCGCGTGGTACAGATCGCGATGAAACCTCTGCGGATGAAAACGGGAACGGGTATATTGATCTTTATTCAGATGACTCATCATCACCAGGTTTAACGAGCACAGATAACACTATAACTTTGAAGAGTGCTGGGGGAACCATTTTAAGTTTTGTAAGTATTGCTGATAATGATGCTACCTATGCAGCGGCGAATAAAACAGCGTATAATAATGCGGTTGCTGCCAATAAATGGAGCCCGTCAGCCAGTACTGATGCCGAATATGTAGCGGGCTCTTTTGCTTGGAGCAAATCAAAAACCAATTCCGTATATAGAACAAGAGAATCAGGCGTGATTTCCAATACCAATACAAAAGATGATTGGGCTGAAGGTCTCCCTTCACATGGACAATGGATGGACGACGGCGAAGGCGACGGCGGTGCGGTGGCAGGTCCGAGCGGAACTATGTATGCCGTAATCACAGAGGTTGCTCCAAACATTTCAGGCGGCGATTTTGTGGAATTGTTTGTTACCGCAGAATCAACGAATGCTGCGGGGTGTATGATTTATGAAGGCGGCACCAAGATAAAGACAATACCTTCGGATATAGGGACATTGCCGAAAAATATGTACATTGTATTATGGGCATCAAAAGCGAACAATCCGGCAGGTACAAGAGGAACAGATCGCGATGAAACCGCTGCTGATGAAAACGGTAACGGATATATTGACTTATATTCCGATGAAGGTACGCCCGCTTTAACAGGCACAGATAACACAATATCTCTGAAAACCGCTAACGATACATTTATTGATTTTATGAGTTTTGCGGAAAATGATGATACTGATTTTAGTTCCACTCTGCAAACAGTATATAATAATGCCGTAACTGCCGGTCAGTGGTCTCCGGCTGCAACAATAGAGCAGGAATATGTTGACGGCTCAGTGGCATGGAGCGAGTCATCGTCAAAATCAATGTACAGAATATCTCAGAGCGCGCAGCCTCTTGATAATCATTTAAAAGCCGACTGGCTTGAAGCTTCAATAACTCCCGGATATGGTGATTACGGCGGAACACCTACCACAACTACAAAACCTCTTCAAATATTTCAATCCGTGTTTTCTCCTTATGGAGACGGTAAATACAATCAGGCTAAGATTTCCTATAATGTGCCCGCAGGCAGCCAGATTACTATAAGGGTTTTTGATATAAGGGGACGTGCTGTAAGAACTGTGGTTGACCATGTTGACGGCGGAGGTGCTTCTGAAACTGTAAACTGGGACGGCAAAGATGATAACGGCAATGTTGTCCGTACAGGAATTTATATTGTAAATATAGAGGCAATAAATAAATCTACAGGAGCAGTTAAACGCTCTTCCAAGAGAGTTGTAGTAGGCAGAAAAATGTAAGTCGAGGTTATAGAAAAGTATTTTTTGTCATTCTGAATGAAGCGTAGCGGAGTGAAGAATCCCGCTTTGGTTGTCATTGAGAACGTAAGCGTGGCAATCCCGTAGTTGGCTTATATTGATAAAAGATTCAGTTTAATGTCTGGAATATGAATACGAGATTGAATTGTTTTCGGTTCGCAAAATTGAATATTATACAGTTGTGTTCATACAAAATTAAAATAAGTTTTAACGCAACACAAAATAATAATTTATTTTATATGACGCGAGGAATAAAATGAAAAAAGTCACATCAAAAAATCAGTCCGGGATCCATCCACTTTATCTTTTTTTAAGGATGTGGATTTGTCTATTATGTTTTAGTGTTTTAATGTTTGGCCATCTTGAATCTGCCTTCGAATTCAAGCCGCCTTCAGCAAGATCGGTAGGTATGGGCAGAGCGTTTACAGGTCTTGCTAACGACACAAACGCTATTGATTACAATCCCGCAGGATTGCGTTTAATTCCAGGGAACCAATTTGCATCCACCTACTTAAATCTTTACGGTGTTGAAGGACTTAATTACACACAGTTAAAAATGGCGATTCCTGTTGTTGGGTATGGGACTTTTGGTGCGCTTTATTCGGATTTCGGGCCTTCGGAATATAAAGAGCGGGTGTTTGTGTTTTCACATGGATTCGGGCTGGCAGAAGGCATAATGATGGGTTATAATCTTAAATCAATGGGAGTATCAATAGAAGAATATGGCAGTGATTCGGCATTCGGTATAGATGTCGGGATTTTGGCACGGGTTTCTGAGGATATCGGACTCGGAGCTTGCGCCAGAAATATTAATGAGCCGGAAATATCACAGGGCAACGAAAAATTGCCGGAAGAGTTTGCCGCAGGTTTATATTATGTTCCTGTGCAGGGACTGAATTTCGCGTTTGATATAGATAAGGTGCTTGATCAGCCTCTCTCGTTGCACATAGGAACTGAGTTCAGATTGTTAGATTTTTTGGCGTTCCGTATGGGCATACAGACCAATCCGTCAAACTATACATTCGGCTTTGGACTGAATTACGGAACAATTTATTTTGACTACGGGTACCAGGCGCATGCCACTCTTGATGATTTGCATGTGTTCTCTTTGGCTGCCAAGTTCGGCGGAGAAAAAGAGGCCTCTCTTAAATATACGCCGAAGAAGAGTAAAGATAAAAAACCAAGGACCTCCCGCCGCAGGAAAACAGTTTCTGTGCAGGATATGGAAGAAATGGAAAGCGCATTAAGAGAAAAAATAAACATTAATACAGCTTCAGAAGAAGAACTTGCTACGCTTCCGAGTGTAAGTAAATTAATGGCAAAAAGAATAGCGGATTACAGGGAAGCAAACGGTCCGTTCAAATCAGTTGAAGACCTTAAGAAAGTTCCGCGTATGTCTGAGCGGACATATGCAAGGATAGAAGGGATGTTGACTGTGGGATCTGCCGCGCCAGTCCAGGAAAATATTCAGAAAGAAGAATTGCCTGCTGATGAAGACGAGGAAGCTGGGGAAGAAATTGAATCCGCACCAGTTGTTCCGGCCAAAACGCAAACGCCTCCTCCTGCAGAAGAAGAAAAGCAGGAGCTCGCTGAAGAGGACAAAATAAATGTCAATCGCGCTTCTTTGCCTCAATTGCTGGATATCGGATTCACAACCGTACAAGCGGAAAGCATACTGAAACATATAAGAGAAAAAGGACCTTTAAGTTCCATTGAAGATATCAAAAAAATTCAGGGGATACCGGCGGATATTGTGGACGAGATAAAAGGCAGTATTACGGTAAGATAATTATATGAGTTGCGATAAATACGATTTAGTTGGGTGCGTTAAAAAACATGGCAGGATTATAATGCTGTTTTTAGTTGCGGTGTTGTGTTTCGCGTTATCGTGCGGGTATGTTTATTCCGCGGAAGAAGATATGGAAGACACAACTTTATGGGAAAGCGATTCCGACATAGAAGAAGCGTTCCAGGACGGGGATATCGACTATGACACGTACAGTAATCTTCTTACGATTTATGACGATAAAATAGACATCAATACCGCAGATATTTTTCAATTGCAATCATTGCCGGGTTTAAGCCAGTTGGACGCGACCAGGATTGTAAATTACAGGTTGGCGCATAAACAGTATAAAACCACTCTTGAACTTATCAATCCCGAGATAATAGACGAGGCCACTTATGACAAAATCAAAATTTTCATAGTGGCTGAGTTGCCGGGAAAGGTTAAAACAAAAGGGGATATATTGTTTAAAACTAAGGCAAACACAGAGGTAGAACTGGACACTACGGAATATCCGCGCACTTATGAACTTTTGCGTTTTAGAGTTCTTAAATTCGGCAATTATCTTAAATTCGGCGCTCTTGTTGAAGGAGACGCCAGACATGAAAATTACAAAATTTCCGGCGGGGACGTTGTTGGCGGGAATATCGAAAAGGCATATAGGTTAAACAAATCCTATATCGGATACGAGAACGGGCCTGTTATTACGCAGGCTTATGTCGGTAATTTTAGAGCAGGATTCGGCCAGCGGTTAACCTTTGATAGCTCCGGGAAATCCTCTCCTCTTGGTTTTTATCCGGATGATTCTTACTCTTCGCAAAGCCAGTTCACAAGTTATATTACAGATAATAAAACCATGAGAGACAAATATACACTCGCTTATACAGGTTCTTATTTAAATGGTTTCGGTGCTCGGATAAAACACAACAAATTTGATTTTTCGGGTTTTTATTCAAAAGCAAAATATCCTCTTAAGGTGGATTTTATAATGCCTAATGGTTCGGCAAAATCCGGGTACCTTGAAGACAGGTATGAAGAAACATTGGTAGGCACGCACCTTACATATAAAGCTTTTGACAGGAAAGGCGATTTCGACGATACATATATAGGTTCCACATTATACACTTCAAAGAGAGAGGATCTCAGCGGCGTGGGAATTGATATCTGGCGTTGGCCTCCGACACGAAGTTTCGCTGTTTACGGGACGAATTTCGTAACAGGATATAAGGGATTTAATTTCGTTGGCGAGGTTGCAAAAGTGCACGATTGGGGCAACGCATGGTATATGAAAATGGTTAAAAAAATGGGTAAAATTGATTTAACATATTCTCATAGAGATTATGATATTGATTTCTATAATCCATGGGCAAATGGTTATTCAAAGCATAGCGACAAAACCAAGTTCAGGAACAGAGACGAGCAGGGTGATTATGTGGGTGTTGTAAGCAAATTAAGCAAAACAATGAAACTCCAATTTTCACTGGACCAGTTCAAGCATATAGCAAAATCAAAATATGATTCCACTACCGGATTATATTATACAGTTTACGAAACTCCCACAGTTGACAGAGAAATATTTCTTAAATATAACTGGCGTTTGCCGCGCGGCGTTGATTTACAGTTGGACAGAAAATGGAAAGATCTTGATTTGTACGAGAATTCCGATTCTTCGGAAAAGATGACAGTTACAACCAACTGCCAGATAAAATTCAAACCTTCAAAAGTAAGCGATATGACACTAAAGTACCAATATGGCGAGGATTATTTTGATACTCCTGAAAAATATCTGCCAAAGGAATATATGCTTGCACGTGCAAGTTATGATATTACTTCCACTCTTGAAATATCAGGAGAGATAAAATTCGCGGATTCGGATTTGAGAAAATCAGGCGGAGAATCCCGTAATTACTGGCTGCAGGTCTCAGATACTCTTTCGAGATTTACCAAATTGAAATTAAGGTATTCCAACAAATATAAATCATCCGCAGAAGAATATGAATCTGTTGATTATTACAGTTATTCAGAACCGGGATATTCCAATAAATGGGAACTTCGCGTTGATTATAAATGGTAGGCAGCGGTTTCCCATTATGACAAATAAAAGTATGTCATTCTAAGCACAGCGTAGTGGAGTGAAGAAGAATCCCGCTTTTCAAAAATTCGGATTAGGAATGACCGGCAGATAGTATCAGATTGAAATGGTTTTGTTAAAGTACAGAACAAGGAAGAAAATATGAAGATACAATTCCAAAGAACAATTTTGCGTTTGTTGAAAAACAGTTATGTTCAGTCATTTTTTCACTATATTTCTGTTTCATTCTACTGTGCCATTGTAGCAGTATGCCTGATGTCTTTTATTTCCGCGTCTCTTGAAGCATACAGTTCTATAGGTTCATTCTGGAAATGGGGAGATCCGCAACGCGGATTTTCAGCAAGATCAGTGGCTATGGGCGGCACAGGAATCGCGTCCATGCAGGAAGCCGCGTCTTTATACGTCAATCCGGCCTTGACAAATTTTGGAGAGGGCAAAGGGTTCTTTACAATTTCTCCTTCTGTGATTACATTTTTCGATAAACGAGACCATGCGTATCAGTCCAAAGACTATGTCACCACAAATGATATGTATTCACAGTTTGATTGCGCGTCTGTGCTGTGGTCAGCATCCAGAAGAAACGATATTATTCTCGGATTCGGATATTTCAGCGATTTGAATTTTGATTATGCTTTGGAAGAAAAAATAAGCGGCCAAACAGACAGAATACTTTCCGCAGGTGATTTTCATAATTGGGTTTTCGGCGGTTCCTGGAAAATAGATTCATGGTTGTCTGTGGGTATGGCATATATGTGGGGCAGAGGGAAGCATGAAAAAGATTTTACTCTTATTACTGAAACAATAGGTGGCAATCTTGTTGATAAGACATCTGATTATATGACTCTTTCAGGGGATAGTTTGATATTAGGCGGCAATGTTGTAATAGACGAATCCATAAACTTAGGAATATTCTGGCGTTCAAACTTTGATATGACTGTAAAAGAAAAAAATTATATGTGTTCCACTGCCCCGTATTCTGCGGTTTATACAAGAGAATTTCCCTATCAACTCGGATTCGGGCTTAATTATAAATTTAACGATGAAAAAAATTCCATTTTCGTTTTTGATTTTATTTTTTCAAACTGGGCTGATTCTAACTATTACAGGACAAAAACCAATGGCGTATCTATAACAAAAGTCAAAGAGGATCCTCTTTTTGAAAATGTTACAGAATTTCGTTTCGGGTTTGAGCATACTCCTATAGAAAAATTAGATTTCAGATATGGGTTTTCTTATATGCCGGATTATGCCGCTTCTTATGATGCGATGCCTGCATTCTCTTTCGGTCTTGGAACTGTTATAGAAAAAACTGCAGTTGATATAGCTTTTGAGTATGCCGCAAGAACATCAAATCAACAGCGTATTTCTCAAATTAGTTCCGGAATAGATACAGTAAAAGAAAGCAGAGCCCGTGTCGCTTTAGCGCTAAGTTATAAATGGTAAAAAAATAGTAATAAGATAAAAGGTTGTAGCACAGGGTAAGTGATAATTTTTTAAAGATTTACATGTAAGAAAAAAGGGAAAAATATGAAAAGCCAAATTATTACAAAAAATTTTATTTTTAAATCGTGGGATTATACTCTTTACCGGCTATCCGTTATCTGCGTCCTATTGATTTTTCAAATGGTTTTTATTGCTCCATTGTCTTCTTACACTTACCGCGGCGCATTTGACCAGTTTGGAGACAATATTGTGGGTTTGGACGCAGGGAGCGCAGCTAAGGGCGGCACATCAGTTGCCATTACAAACAATCCTTTAAGTGTTTTTGGCAATCCGGCGGGAGTGTTCGCAGACAGGGGAATGTTCCTTTTTACTTCAGGAATCGTTTCCACATTCGAAAGAAGAGTTCATTATGACAATGATTCCACAACAGCGTTAAATGACAATATGTTTTTTGATTTTTCCGGAATAGGAATAATTTATCCCGTTAAAAGAGATAAATTAACTGTTGCCTTTGCCGAATCAGCAGCGGGTGATTATAATTATACTTATGAAGAAGAACTTCGTTCTCCTGCAGCGCTTCTTACAAATTTGAACACTGTGGATTCTGAAGGCGGTCTGCGCAGGGCGGGTTTTTCCGTAGCTTATAATCCGTTAAAATCTTTGCTTACGGGCATTTCTATATATAATCTTTACGGTTCTCCTGAAAATACGGTGAGCAGCACTACATACAGTACCGCAGTCGCTGACAGAGGCGCTGTGGTTTCCCAGGAAAAGGATATTTTAAAACATGAATTTTCCGGCACTGCGTTGTCTATTGGCGCTTTGTATCATATAAGCGGAAGAACGCGTATGGGGTTATCGTATAAACCGGGTTTCGAAATGACAGATAAAACAAAACTTACAGAACACACCTTGACAACTGTTACCAAAACCGGCACTAAATACAAATTTAAGTATCCGGAATCTTTGTCTTTGGGCTTATCTTTTAGATTCCCGGGACCTTCTGAACCCACATTGTTTTTGGATGTTGTGCATACCAACTGGTCTGAAGCGAAAGCGAAAACAGGTTCTGGCAAGTGGATTAATTGCGGATATGTGGATACTATGGAATGGCATATCGGAGCGGAACATACCGCGAAAAGTAAAAAATTCAGATACGGATTGGCATTTCTGCCGGATTATTCACGAAAGGGCTCTCAAAAAGCCGTTGTATCATGTGGATTGGGATTCAAAATCTGGGTAATTGATTTTGATGTGTCCGGCCAGTATTTTATGAGAAGAAATACTTTGGAAGACCGGCTTTTCCATGTGCCTGAAGATGATCCTGATTTTGAAAGAATCAATTTTGAAATAACAGACGAATATACAAAAAGATTTTTGTTTACGGGAAAAATAAAATTGTAATCTAATCTGGCTGCCGGGCAATAAATTAAAAAGTGGTTTTTGTATGCACGCGGTAAATTTGTTAGATAATAAGAAAAAAGGAAAAAATATGAAAACGATAACCATCAAACCAACCCTAATTTTCAAATTATTGCATTCTGCTTTTTATCTGTTACCCGTTACCTGTTGTTTGCTGCTCTGCCAATTCGCGCTTGTTCCCTCCATTTTCGGATATACACTTGGCGGTTTGACAAATTACGGAGATGTTGTTTCTGGACATAACGCAAGATCAATAGGCATGAGTTCTGCGGAAATCGCAGTTAGCGGCGGAGACGCTGCTGTGTTCGCGAATCCCGCGGCAATATATAATATCGGCAACAGCAGGATCGTTGCGTCGATTTCTCCGGTTTTTAATATTCTGTCTGAAGAAAAAAGATACCTTGATCCGTTAAATCTTTATGACGGCAATCAAAATTTAATAATACAACGCATTGATAATTCTTCAAGCAAATTTAAAATAGGAAGTTTCGGAGCCGCAGCTTCGGTATGGGAAGACAAACTGTTTGCAGGTATTAGTTTTTGTCCGGTAACTGATATGTCGTATGAACATTCCGAAAAAGTTACAGATGGTTTAACAGATAAGATAAAAAAAGATTATGACGCATCCGGTGGAATTTATTCTCTGAATCTTGGTTTAAATTATCGTATCATAGAAGAAGCGTCTTTCGGAATGACTGTGGGCTTTTTGTCCGGCAGTTCTTCGCTTGCGTATGATGAGACTGGGTATACTAACAACCTTATGAATTACATTGATAATACTGATTCCACGCGGGATTATTCCGGCACTTTTATTAAGTACGGGGTATTGTTTTCTAAATGGGGATACAGGGCTGGTATGTTTTATCAATCTTCCGCGGATATAACGGAAAAAACTTCTGTTACCGGTAAGGATTACAATCTCACTTCCGCAAACGCGTGGAGTTCATCTAAAACAGATTATGAAACGGAATTTACGTATCCGGAAAAATATGGAATAGGTATAGCGTATCAATTCAGCGGCAAAACGAGGCCTTTATTCGCTTTAGATTGGACCCAGCAGACATGGAACAGCTTTACATCAGCGGTAACATCTGTAAGCGGTTCGTCTACAGGCAATCCTAAAACTCACAATACTGATTATAAACAGACACGAGAATTTAAGGTTGGCTTTGAACATTGGCTCACAGATTGGATACCGATGAGATACGGATTCAGGTACCAGCAGTTTTATTTGACCGGATATGAGACGGTTTATAATTTCTATCATCAGACCTATGTTACTAAAGAAAATAGGCCTGTGTTTTATTCTTTTTCATTAGGTGTCGGATATATGCTTGAAAATATTGATATAGATTTCGGCTGCGAATTCGGGAAACGCGATTACAATCTATCCCCGTCAGAAAGATACGATGAATTACTGCAGCGATTTATGGTTACAGCCCGCTGGAAATACGGCAAATAAAAAACAGCAAGAAGCAACAGTTGGCAGGCTAAATATTGAGCGGCAACTGGCAATAAATGATTTGTCAGTTAAAATAGCATTGTGCCAAGTAGGATTAAAGCGAAGCGCAGGCACGATAAAAATTGTTTTTTCTTAAATAAAATATTTTTTATAAAGTAAATTTTTTCGCATAAAAGCATAAGAAGTAATAAAATGGAGGATAATTCAAATGTCTATGAAATGTTTAAATGAAAAAATCCATTCTAAATACAAATTTTCCAGCTTATCCGTTGCTTTATTGCGGTTATCACGCATGGCTGTACAGTTGTTTATTCTTGGCATTATGCCTGTTCTTGCCTTTGCACAATATAAAACAGGTCTTTTACCTTCCCCTAAGGAAAAGGTGGAAAATCTTGTGAAATATATTTCTCCTGTCTCATCTTTACCTTCAACGGTTGATAACAGCGCAGGTTGTCCTCCTGTAGGAGATCAAGGCAATCAGGGTTCATGTGCATCGTGGGCTATAGGATATTATTATAAATCATATCAAGAGGCAAAAGACCAGAATTGGAGTCTTACAACTGCCAATCATCAATTCAGTCCCGCATTCCTGTACAATCAGATAAACGGCGGTACAGACAGCGGTTCCACTCTTTACGACAACATCAATATTCTTGTGAACAAGGGTTGCGCTTCCCTTCGTTTAATGCCTTACGATGATACTGATTTGACTACTTGGCCCACTGCTGCAACTTCTCAATCAGCATTGCCTTACAGAGCAAAAGACATGGCATTCTTCTTTATTACAAACGGTATAGGCGACAATGTAATAGATGCTATGAAACAACATCTTAATAACGGCGATATCTTTGTTTTGGCAATACCTGTATATGAAAATTTTTTTGACAGTAATAATACATTTTATGCTGGTTGCAACTATTTTTATAATGAGGTTAGCGGAAAATTAGCCGGCGGTCACGCTGTTACAATTGTAGGCTACGATGACAATGTGAGTTCTTGCGCAGCAGGCGGTTGCTCAGTAAAGGGTGGATTTAAAATGAGAAATTCATGGGGTACTGCTTGGGGAAATAGCGGCGAGATATACCTTTCGTATGAATTTGTAAAAAAGTACGCGTGGGAAGCAGTATATATGACTGACCGCATAGGATATTCGCCTACAGCCACAGCGGAAATAAAGATTGAACATCCTTTTAGAAATGAAATTGGTGTTACACTGGCCGGCGGCGGCTGGTCCCAAACGGTTTATAATAATTCAGGCGGTTCAGTGCCTGACATACATACAATAGTTGATATATCAGACGGTCCGTCTCCTGCGCTTACAGAGTGGTCTCTGCTCGTAGAAAACAATTACGATATAAGCTGTGCCACTGTCTCTCTTTTTACTATTACTTATAATTCTGTCGTATATCCCTGCCCTGATGTGCCGTGCGTAATTTCTAATTCCGGGAAATCGGTTCTCCATGTGTCCGCAGGTCTTCAATCACCGCAGAATAAAGTTAAAAATTTTCCAAATCCTTTTTATCCGTCCAATATCTCAAGAGTTACAATACGTATGCCTGAGCGATATTGGGGCAGCAGAATGAAGGTGCTGATTTATAATATGGCAGGCGTTCCGGTCAGGACTCTTGAAGAATCCACAGGAGATGCCAATCCCGGCATAGGCACCGCTTATTGGGACGGTAAAAATAGTTCAGGAGATATGGTGGCTTCAGGGCTGTATTATTATGTTGTTGATACAGGCGGCAAAAAATTCAGAGGGAATATTACCTTAATAAAATAATATTCAGATTGTAAATATTTTGAGTTTGAAAAACAAATAAATTTTATATTTTAATTAATCAAAAAGGCATCCATGCGTTACGGGGGTCAAAAAAATATGCTTAATAAAAAATTCTACAGATTAATGACGGGCATTAGAAAATATTGCGCCTGTCGTTTAATTATAGTTATTTGCTATTTGCTGTGTTTAATTTCTGCCGCGCGTTCCGCTACTCCTGGTACTTCAGGCAGCCAGTTTTTGAATGTTCCTATCTTTGCGCGTTCAGCAGCTCTCGGAGAGGCATATACAGGTTGCGCCGACGAAGCAGGTATCATGGAATACAATCCCGGAGGTATAGGGAACATTTATGTCAAAGAGGTCTGGTTCTCTCATCTGTCATATATTGAAAATTCTTCGTTGCAGTCTTTTTCATTGGTTTTGCCTTACAGAAAATTTGTTGTGGGTCTGAATTGCAGATACCACGGTTCTCAGGAAAAAGAGTTTGATGCGAACGGTATTGAAACCGGAGATTTTAAGATTTCAGATTTATCTGTTATGCCTGCGTTCGCCTACAGAGTTACTCCGGAGTTGTCTTGCGGAGTGGGTATTAAAGGCATTTCTCAAAAGCTTCATGATGAAAGCGGCTCGAGTGTCGCAGCGGATATGGGAGTTTTTTATAGGTTTGCCAGGCAGCGTGTGGCAGCCGGCGTATCTCTTGTCAATGTTGGGAAAGGCGTAAAATTCATAGACGAACGGGATCCTCTTCCTATGACTTTCAAATTGGGAGGGAGCTGGGAATTATCTACTGGGAATTTGATATTGCTTGAAGTTTTAAAGCCCAATGACGATACTTTGAAACAGCGCATAGGTTTTGAATATCATATTATTGAACCGATGTGGCTTCGAATGGGATGGAAGATCAGTGGACGCAAGTTTGAGGATTATACAGGATTCACTTCCGGATTCGGTTTGAGATTCGGCAGGTTTTATCTTGACTATGCTTTTGTTCCGCATTCTAATCTCGGCAGTTCACATTATGTGACTACAGGGCTTAAATTCGGGTCCCCGCTTCCTTTGCCCAAAAGCAAAGCCATAAAAATAAAAAGAGAAGAGGATTCAGATGCAGCCGGTGAAGAAGATATAACTCCGGAACAAGATACGGAAGATTCCGATGCGGAATATTAAAGGTATGCGAGTCCCTTGAATGCGTGCCCGCCCGCTGGACGCAGGCCCAATCCAAATTTATTATGAATTCGGCAACAAAATTTTTCATACTTATTATTTTGGTTTCCTTTATGCTCGGTTTTGCGGTCATTTTAATCCGTCCCGGTCATAATATGCCCGCTATTTTACAATCCAATGCCGGTTATTATCCGCATATTAATGACGACACAGTTATCAAAAAAATAGAGAAACCCATCATAGCGTCCGCAGGAACAGGCGTTGATATGTTTTCTTCTACAGATGTTATGCATTCGTCTGGAACACGTCGTGTGCCGTATTCTAAAACAAAAGGAACCATTGGCTCTTCAAATTGATTTATGGTAAAAAAACTGATAATTTTTTCATATTCTTTTGTTGCCGGCATAGCGGTTGCAATGATTTTGCATCCCGCGCCGGTCAATGATTATGTAATTGCCTGTTTATGGTTTTTGAGCTGTCTCTCCTGCCTTTTTCATATCCTGTTTAAAAAAAGAAATTTTGCTTTTATTTTTTTAATGTTGATGCCCGCGTTTTTTTCCAGCGGCAATTATTACAGAGCCATAGAGGTTTCAGGCAGTAACCATATAACAAGTTTTTTCGACAGGAGTTTTTCCGATAAAACATTTGTTACAGGCACAGTTATAAGAGAGCCGGATGCCCGCGATTTTAATACACGGCTGACGATAAAACCGGAGCTGATAGAAAAAACCGCGGGTTACGGGTGGGTAACGATAAAAAGCAGCCATACTTTACAAGGTAAAACAGGACTGGTGCTGGTAACGATATACCCGGAATTGGGCGATTATTATAATACCGTAGAATACGGCGACAGGGTCAAGGTGTACGCAGCTTTGTTGCCGCCTTCCGAATTGCGCAATCCAGCGGGTTTTGATTATCAAAAATATTTAAAAGCGCGAAATATTTACGCGGTTATGTACGCTCGCCATCCGGGAACAGTGCAGTATCTCGGATCCGGCGACACAAATCTGTTAACCAGAATATCCATTAAATTAAAAAGAAGATTTTTACTTACCATAAGAAAAACTATGCCTTATCCGGAATCAGCATTCCTAGGAGGTGTTACTCTCGGTTCCAGAGGGGGAGTCCCGTTGCGCGTGAAAAAAGAGTTCCAAGCCACCGGGGTTGCACATGTCCTTGCTGTTTCCGGGCTTCATGTCGGGTTTGTGCATGTTCTTATATTGATGTTGTGTAATGTTTTCAGGATACCCAAAAAACCGCGCTGGTTTATTCTTGTCTTCGGACTTCTGCTTTTTACGATAATAACAGGCGCCTCGCCAGCGACCCGTCGCGCCGCTCTTATGTCTTCAATAGGACAATTCGCGTATACTTTCGGCGGGCTCGGGATGAGATTGTCAACTGTAGTAACTATTCCTGTTGCTGCTTTTATAATACTTTTATTTGATCCTCTTATGCTGCCTGACGGTTCTTTTGTTCTTTCTTTTGTCGCGGTGTGGTCTCTGGCATATTTGACAAAGCCCGTGGGAGACCTGTTCAAATTTGTAATGAAGGGCTGGGCTTTTGTAGTTATGCTGTTTTGGATTCTTCTCGCTACCGGTATTGCAGTTATATCGCCCGAGCGTTTTATCGACACGCGGTTTTCCGGCGGTTTTGTTTTTCTTATGGTTTTTACAGTTATAATAGCGAAACTTGCTGATAAAAAGTTTCCTCTTTCCGGTTTCGAGTTTCAGAAGTTGCCGGATTATTTTGTTTCTTTCACATATTCGCAGATCGCCATACAAATAGGAATGATGCTTCCGTTGTCTGCGGTATATTTTAAACTTTTTCCCGTTGCCGGAGTGTTTGCCAATTATATAGCGATTCCTCTTATAGGTTATGTAGTCCAGCTCGGTCTGCTGGCGGATCTGTTTGAATTGGCGTTTTCATCTATAGGCCTTTCTTCAGTAGGATTGCGGCTTGCGTTTCTTATCAATTCCGCTAACTTTATTTTTTCAAGGTTTTTTTTGAATGTGGCGCGTTTTTTTGCCGAACATTTTCCGTATCCTATGATAAAAACCCCGACACCTTCCGAACTTGTAGGTTATTACATATTTGTGCTCGGCATGGTTTATTATAAACAGATTTTCTATATTATAGAAACCGTATGGTTATGGTTAAAAGATATTTTTTCCTCAAAAACGCTTATGCCGCGTTTTGTGTTTGTGCTGTTTTCCGCTGCGGCAGTAGCGTCAAGTTCTGTTTTGCTGTATGGTCCGTCCGGAAATAATCTTCGGGTAACATTTCTTGATGCAGGTTTCGGTTCTTCGATACTTATCGCCACTCCCTCTAAAAAGCATATTCTTATTGACGGCGGTGGCGTGAATTTTGTTGATTGGACTCTTTTGCCTGTTCTATCAAAATATAAAATTAGAAAAATAGACAAACTTGTTTTAACTTCTCCTGAGCATGGAAATATTAAAGGGTTGATTGACGTATTGCCGCGTGTCGAGATAGGGGGGATACACAGCGTTCTCGATCCGAAAAAATTTTCCCCGGGAATGACCTATAAGGAGTTTTTAGGCGCTCTTGACGCTTACGATTTGAAAGTCAATGCCTACAGCCGCCGCGCATCGGAGATGTATTGCGATTATTACGATTTTCTTCTCTCAATAAAGAAAAACCCTAATAAAAACCTTGCCGCCAATCATATTGTTGCCCGTGCCGGAGATACCATTTATGAGGAAGGAGATTTGAAATTATTTGTCGTATGGCCGCCGGAAGATACATTTAAATCTTCCGGAGACATAATGAGCGATAATTCAGTCGTGTTAAAACTGGTTTACGGAAAAGTATCTTTTCTTTTAACGTCAAATATCAACCGAGCGGCGGAATGGGAATTGGTAAACCGTTCATCAGAAACGCTTAAATCAACCTTTATGACTCTGCCGGCTTACGGACACAAATCTGCGTCTTCGGACGAATTCCTTTCCGCGGTATCACCGTCAATAGCAATACTTCAATTCGGATATTCTAAGGGTAGAAGCCATTATGAATCCGATATAAGAGAAACCCTGAGAAGGGTTTCCAATTATGTTTCCGGCGATAATTTTATCAGATTGGATAAAGCTGGCGCCGTGTCAGTAGTTACCGACGGAAAAAAATACGAGATGCATTCAGTGCTCGGAAGAGTGCCGCGGGTTGTATCCGAAAAGAAAAAAGAGGCCGAGGAAAGCGAATCTGTAGTAATAAGTTTGGAATAACGGCATAGGAGATTTTTACAGGGAGGCAGAGTGTCCGACAGGGAAAAAAACAACGAGAATGTATCGGAAGAAAAAATAATAAAAATAAGGCCGTCTGAAATAGGCACATGGGAATACTGCCATCTAAAATGGTATTTTCAGCAGATGGCAAACAACAAAAAAAGGATTAATACGGATACGGAATCCGGCAGCGAAAAGAAATGAAAGAAATTTTGAATGATTACAGATACGCTTTGTTTATCGGTTCCGCGATACTTTTTATCATTGCGTTGGTGGATTTTATAAAGCACGCCGTCAGAAGCGATAAGAAACGCTCGGGGGATCTTTCCATAAAACATTATACCGACGGCAAACCTGTTTACGCGGGTTCTGAACAGGGTATGCTTTCCTATCAGTTGGATAATGTGTATCTTATAGGCAAACCTGATCTGGTGCTATTAAATGAAGCAACAGGCAAAGCCACTGTGATTGATTTTAAAAGCGGCCGAGCCCCCGCAATTATGAATAAATCGCATTCATTGCAACTTGCCGCTTACTTTCTTATGGTGGAAAACGCATTGTCTTTGAAGGTTGACCGTGGAGTTATCAGGTATCTTGACGACGATAATAAAGAATTGTCAATAGTTAACGATGCTTTGATTATGAAAGAACTTGGCCGCCGGCTGGATGATCTTGCGCTTTCAAAAAAGGATATGAATGCAGGGAATGTTCCGATGATATCAAGGAATCACAAAGACAGGTATAAATGCAATATCTGCGAATTCCGGGAACAATGCCCGGAAGCTATTAAATAACGGAATATGTTTATGAGCGAAGAACAAGCAATTTGGTTAAATGATCCGGAGATTAAAAAACTGTATCTGAAAAGAGTTGAGGATCTTAATCCTGTTCAGAAAAATGTTCTGGATACTGCGTTAAAAAAACATAAAGATCCTGCGCAGATTCTTCAGATAATTTCTATAGCGAACCGGCTCAATCCCGAACAGATGGAAGCTATGCTCCACGACCATGACACAGCCGGTCCTCTTCTTATATTTGCCGGCGCCGGTAGCGGAAAAACCACAGCCCTCACTTACAGGATAATATATCTTATACTTACCGGAGTAAATCCTCAGAACATACTTGCCCTTACTTTTACCGTAAAAGCCGCTGAGGAAATGAGGTCCAGAATAAGAAAATTTTTTCATCTGATAAAAGATAAAATGCCTGAGGACAGATTCTCTTTTCTTGAGGTGCAGATTTCCAAAATGTGGGTCGGAACTTTTCATTCTATATGTCTGAAAATGCTGAAAGATGAAACTGTGGAAGAAAACGGCAGAATAATTATCAACTGCGACCGGCTGGGTCTGCCTGTGGGATTCGGAATACTTGAAAATCCTTATTCCATATTGAAAGTATGTTTCGAATCCGAGTTTGCCGGCGATCCAAATATCAAATACGACACTGTGGCGTCTAAAATAGAACACTGGAAAAACGAACTTATGGCGATAAATACGATTCGTGATAAAGCCAGCCGCGAAGAAAAAAAATTCATACCGGTATATGAAAAATATCAGAACACTCTTAAACAAAAAGGTCTTATCGATTTTAATGATATGATAATGCTGGTAGTGGAACTTTTTGAAAAATGTCCAGAGATACTTTTCAGGTACAGACGAAGATTTAAATACGTGCTTGTCGATGAATATCAGGATACGAATTACGCCCAGTACAAGTTTTGCAAATATATCGTAGGAGACAGCAAAAATTATTTTGTCGTGGGAGACGACGATCAGTCAATATACGAGTGGCGTGGCGCGGACATAAGAAACATATTGTTTTTCGAGCAGGATTATCCCGGGTGCAAAACAATAAAACTTGTTAAAAATTATCGTTCCACTGCAAACATAATTTACGCAGCGAACGAGGTTTTTAAATCCGTTAAACCGAAGCATCTCGTGAAACAGATAGAACCCGTGAAGAAGAAAGCAGACGGATCCGAAGAAAGAGGAGACACTATAACGCTTTATACCGCGGAAGACGATACGGACGAGATAAATTTTATAGTTTTTGAGATGAATGAATTAAAAACAAAATTTTGCGATTTGAAATGGAATGATTTTGCGGTTTTATACCGTTCGCACGAACAATCAAAAATTGTAAAAAGGATATTTGAAGAGAGAAAAATTCCGTATATTGTTTACAATCCCTATTTCTGGCAGAGAAAAGAGATTCAGGATGTTTGTTCGTATCTTCATGTTCTGAAATTTTATCTGAATTGGCGTTCCGGCAATTTATCAGGGCAACGTCTCGAGCTCGCCGGATTTGCAGTCAATAATCATATTCGTCGACTTTATTATCTTCCACCTCTTTCATTTTCATCCATAGAAAACGAGGTGATGTCCCATATCTTTGACCCTTACAAGTTATTTACCGAAGACAGGGTTTTGGAAAGCATGTTAAACCGTCTTGACGGGACAAAAAGCAGGGATAATTTTTTGATGCTTATAGAAATATTTTCAGATATAGCAAGTGTTAGTTCATCCTCTTCCATATCATTGGCTGTGGAAGACATATTGACCCGCGCTGGGTATATGGACATATATACCAAAAACATAAATCCTACTGCGCAGGATAGGGAATCGGCAAGATGTTTGGCTGCCTTGAAAGAGGAAGCCGCTGATTTTGAACGCACTCGCGGCGTCGGGCTTTCTTTAATTGAACAAATCGACTCCTTCTTGGATAGTGCTTCAATCCGGTCCAGCCCCACCGAGCAGGCGGGTTTAAAATCTTCGGACGACGCGGTTAATTTGATGTCTCTTCACGCGGCCAAAGGTCTTGAATTCGGCACTGTGTTTTTTATCGGTTTGGAAGAAGGAATAATACCCATGCAACATTTTTCTGCGGAAAAACTTTCCAAAAAGGAAAAACAAAAAAGATTGGACGAGGAGCGTCGGCTTTTTTATGTTGGGATTACACGCGCCAAAGAAAGATTATATCTTACCTGCGCGACCCGCCGTTCGTGGTATGGAAAACAGAAGATGTTTGAACAGTCAAGGTTTTTAAAATGTATCCCGAAAGAGTTATTGGAAAAAGGCAGTTTCCGCACGCGGCTTTCCGATAAGATTAAACATTTCGTGGTGTCTTTCTTTAAATAGTGCGGAATTCGGCTATGTCCTTGAGCGCTGCGCCGGAGATCGAAAAATGCTCGGTGCACACAGATTGTCTTTCTTAAGTTTAAGAGGTGAAATATGGCTAAATCTAAATTCGAAAAATATAGAGATATTTTGCGGGAAGAAACCGCCAAGGTCAAACGCGGCGAAAAATCCAACATCCTTAATGCCGGCAATTTTCTGGCCTCAATTTTATTTTTGGTTTTGGTAAGTGTATGGTCGTACTATTTTACCGTTGCCCGTGATTCTTCACGTTCAGTGAAAAAGGATAGAATTTTGAAGGTCGTTTTTCTTGACACAGGGCCGGGCGACGGCGCAGTTATATTTTCTCCTTCGGGAAAAATAGGGATAATAGATTCAGGCGCTATTTCCGGATCTCCGGAGGCAGATTCAGACACCGCGCAGGTTGTTCACAATAACCCCGCGTATAAAAAAATAATTCCGTTGCTGGAAAAGGAAACCGGTTTGAAAATAAGTTCCTCTGCTCCTTTGAATGTGGAATTTTTTGCTGTGTCATATCCGGATCCGGACCATTACGGAGGTTTTTTTACTCTTCTGGAAAATGGAGTCCTCCCTGCGAAAGTATATGTGTGCGGAGCGGACCGGCCGTATGTTCTTTACCAATCCCTATTGGAACTTCTTAAATCCAAAAAAATAGATTTTAGGCCTCCTGCGCCCGGAGAAATAAAGGATTTCGGCGATGGCGTAAGGATTAAATTCCTTGGGCCGCTTGCTCTTTACAAAAAGACATCTTCAGATGATAAAAATTCTTCTTTGGTAATGAAAATTGGTTACGGGAACCATTCCGTTTTGTTTCCCGGAGATGTGCATATAGAAGCGGAAAATGATCTGGGTAACTGGCAGACGGAGATCCGGTCCACTGTTTTAAAGGTTCCGGATCACGGTTCCGAGTATGCATCCTCTTCTCCGTTTCTTGACCGGATAATGCCGGAGGTCGCTATTATATCGGTAGCTTCAGGTAATGGCGAGGGATTGCCCTCAGAGCGGGTGCTTAAGCGATTTGAAGAAAGAAGAATACAACTTTACAGAACGGATTCTCACGGGAATATTAATTTTATAAGTGACGGCAGTACTTGGGAAATAGACTCCGAACGATAGGTGTCTTTTGGATTTTTAAAAGTCATGGATATTCGCTTGACTTTTATAAGAAATTTGATAATATATTAATTATAACATAAAAAATAGATTGTGTCTAAAAATCATAAGAGTGTAAGTTGTATAAAACATAATTATTGGGGGTATTTTTTTACCCAAATATTATCGTTTATTTAACGGAGGAGAAAAATGAAGAACAAAAAGGTTCTGATAATTGCCGGTATTCTTGGATTGTTTGCAGCGGTGCTTACGATAGGCCTTATAAGTTCTCTTGAACAAAAGTACAGACGAGGAGCGCAGATGGTGGAAGTATTGGTTGCCAAAGGTTATGTATCGGAGGGGACTCTTCTTACCCAATATATGGTTGATACCATTAAAGTTCCTCTTGAATACAGAATGCCAAAAGCATTGGAATCAGTCTCCCAAATTGTCAATGAAGAAGGCGCAGGGATATACGCCACGGTGGTTCCCATTGAAGGCGGAGAGCAGATAGTATCAACAAAACTTGTTACAGCCGGGAAAGAAACAGGCCTTGCCATAGTTATTCCCGAAGGTAAAAGAGCAGTTACGATATTGGTTGATGCCGCGTCAGGTGTGGCTGATTTGATAAAACCCGGTAATACCGTGGATGTAATATGCACTCTTGAAGAACAAAACAGATCTGTTACTGTGCTGCAGGATGTTCTGGTCCTTGCGACCAAACAAAATGTTATAGGCAGCAGCAGCATCAAGGCGTCTGCGGTATCTGGAGGCGGAGAATTAGCGGATATGGGCACCGTGCCTGACGCTGACCTTCCGGAATCTGTTACTATAGCTGTAACTCCGCAGGAAGCGCAGGTCCTTTCATTGTCTTCTGCAAAAGGGATTTTGCGGCTTTCTCTTCGCGGACTTAACGACAGGGTAACTACAAAGGTGGGATCCACAGGCCTGGAAATATTTTCAAGATAATAAAAAACGGGGTATAATTATATGAGCGGAAAAGTAATCGCTGTGATGGGAGCCAAAGGCGGTGTCGGTCAGACACTGATAGCGATAAATCTTGCGGTAGCGCTAAAGACGCAGACCAAAAAAAAGGTTTTGCTGCTTGATTTTAATTTTTCAATGGCAGGCGAAATCTCTATGCTTTTGAATATGCCTCAAACAAAATCCCTGCTTGACATTCTTCCTTTTGTGGAAAAACTTTCTCCTCAAATGGTAAAAGGGTATGTTATAGAACATGCTTCTGGCGTGGATTACCTTTCCGCTGTTTCCGACCCTTCGGACGCTGGCAAAATACAGCCGACTCAAGCCGAAAAGGTTGTATTGTTTTTTTCTAACACCTATGATTATGTTATTTTGAATATAGGAAAAAGTTTTACAGATGTGCAGATAGCCATAATGGATAACGTGGATATGACTATTCTCGTTACAACTCCGGAGCTTGCGTCTCTTTATCACACAAGAAAAGTGTGGCAGAATTTTATTACCAATCATTTTCCGACCCAACTGCTTAAGATTGTTCTTAACAAATCAGAAGTTCCCGGCGGATTAAGCATAGAACAGGTTACTGAATATCTTAAACAAAAGCCGGCGTGGACTGTGCCTTTTGACTCGGAATCCGCTGTCTTGTCGATTAATAAAGGCGTGCCTGCTGTAATGGCATCTTCCCGTTCCCCTTTTGCCAAAGGTATCGGAACCATAGTAGATACCATTGTGGAAGAAACCCTTTCCGCAGAACGCGGCACAGGCTTTTTTGCCGGATTAAAAAGCACTATGGACCAGGTGCGCAAGGAACATAGTTTTCTTAGAAAAGAAAAGGCAGAGACAGCAGCGCCTGCCAAACAGCAAACAGTTGCCGCTATGACTCTTCCCACTGAAGAATTGAAACTTAGAATATACGAAAAACTTGTAGGAGAAATGAAGGAAAAAAGAATAAATCTTTCAGTTTCCGACACAAAAACGAAAATGGAGGAAACTCGCCAATTAGTACAAGAGACCATAGAAAAGATTCTTGACTCCGAAGGAGAACAGATATCAGCGCGTGTTGACCGTGTCCGCCTTGTAATGGAGGTTCTGGATCAGGCATTGGGTCTTGGCCCTCTGGAAGATTTTCTAAGGGATCCGACAATTACGGAAGTCATGGTCAACGGCAGAAACAAAATATATGTTGAAAGAAGCGGCAAACTTTATTTGACAAATAAAAAATTCACAACTGATCAGGAACTTTTAAGCGTGATAGAGAGAATAGTAACCCCTCTCGGCAGAAGAATAGATGAATCATCCCCTCTTGTGGATGCCAGATTGGTTGACGGAAGCAGAGTCAACGCTGTTATACCGCCATTGTCTCTTGTGGGTCCGTGTCTTACAATAAGAAAATTTTCAAAAGAGAGATTAAAATTCAAAGATCTTATAAAATTCGGTTCCATTACTCAGGAAATGGTTGAGTTTTTGCGCATAGCAGTTCAATTAAGAAAAAATATATTGATTTCCGGAGGCACAGGTTCAGGTAAAACCACTCTTCTTAACATAGTATCATGTTTTATACCTGCTGGAGAGAGAATATTGACCATAGAAGACGCAGCGGAGTTGCAACTGCCCCAAGAACACTGGGTTCGACTTGAAAGCAGACCTCCTAACATAGAAGGCGCAGGTGAAATTACCATAAGACGCCTTGTGATTAACGCTTTGCGTATGCGTCCGGACAGAATAGTAGTCGGAGAGTGCCGCGGCGGAGAGGCATTGGATATGCTTCAGGCAATGAACACAGGTCACGACGGTTCAATGACGACAGTGCACTCAAATACTCCCAGAGATTGTCTCGCGCGTCTTGAAACTCTTGTTCTTATGTCAGGTATGGAACTTCCCACATCAGCTATTAAAGCGCAAATTGCTGCCGCTATACACATTATAGTGCAGATAGCAAGATTTTCCGATGGCACAAGAAAAATAACGCATATAACTGAAATAACCGGTATGGAAAGAGACACTATAACTTTGTCCGACTTATTTGTTTATAAACAAACAGGTGTTGACTCTAACGGCAAGGTAGTAGGCGGCTTTTCAGCAACTGGTCTTATACCTTCTTTTGTCAATGATATTAAAACTCACGGGCTTACTTTTGATATGGCTGTATTTCAAAAAACTTCAATGTAGGAATTTTTTTAGGAGGAGATTTTATGCGGAAATTATTAAAAAGATTTGCTGTACCTTTATTGTGCGTATTAACTTCTATGATTCTTACAGGTTGTTTTGAAGACGAAATTACTTTCAAAGGAAAAGTTTTTTGGGCTACTGTCGAATATAAGGAATATGCCGGCGAAGTAAAAGAGATTTTGACTGTTAAAGGGCCTCTTGAAGGAGCAAAAGTAAAGGTAGCAGGTCATCAGGAAACAGTTACTACAGATGCTGACGGAAATTATACTATTAAAATAGATGTTCCAAGAGTTATAGGATTATCCAGACCAAAGGGATACTGGCTTCAGGCATGGTCTCCGGTATGGCTTCCTTCTGCTGCAGTTCCCGGCGGGGACGAAATAATAAGTATGTACGCTCAGGCAAGGCCCGGAGACACATGCGAAGTAAGGTCATTCGTGTTATATGAACATACTCACGAAGATCAACAGCCAGGCGCGTACGAGTAAAAAGAGACAGTTGAAAAAGTGTTAATTTGTCATACTGAATTTTTCGTTTGGCGTTATTCTGAAAAAGCGGAGTGACCGAAGAATCTAAAAGTTGGCGTTATTCTGAACGCAGTTAAAAATAACATAGTTAGTAGGAGTAGAAATTTTTTAACAATCTCAAAAAACAAAAAGTAATTAAAGATAATTATAAAAAAAATTACCGGAGATAAGTTTATGATTACGATTTTTATGATGTTCCTTGTAGTTGTCGCTGTTTTTGGGACAATATCGCTTCTTGTTGTATGGATTTTAACATTGAGCGAAGGCCAGAAAGAAAAATCAGGGCCAAAATTTTCTCTTAAAGACAAGATGGCATTAAAACAGATGTGGGAGAATTTTGCCAAAGACCCGAAGTCCAAAGACGCTCAGAAATTAAAAATGATTTCTTTCCTTTGTTGTTTGGCTCTCGGATTTATTATAACCGGAGGAGCCGCGTTTTTCACTTTTCTTTTTGGTGTTGTGGGAATGTTTTTGCCGCAGATACTGTTAACCCGGGCTGAGGCAAAAAGATTAGGTTTAATAGACAAACAGCTTTCAGACGGTCTTGTTCTTATAGCCAATTCCTTAAGAAGCGGTTTGTCTTTCGCGCAGGGTCTTGAGGTTTTGGCTCAGGAAGGCCAGCCGCCATTGTCTGAAGAATTCAAAATCGTAACGCGGGAATTGCGTCTCGGAGTGCCTATGGAACAGGCACTTAACAATTTATCTGAACGGCTTGCAAAATCCAAAGAAATGAAAATAGCAATGACAGCCATAAACATAGCCAGGGAGACAGGCGGAAATATGGCAGAAGCCCTGTCAACTCTTTCAATTACAATGAGAAAAAGAAACGAGATGCAAGGCAGGATAGACGGACTTACTGCGCAGGGAAAACTTTCAGGATTAATAACGTCAATGCTCCCTTTTATTCTGACTTTTTTCATATTCATAATAGATCCGGAAATGATAAAACCTATGTTTACCACGCTTCCCGGATACGGTATGATTTTGCTTGCTCTTATAATGATAGGATTGGGCGCAGTGATAATAAAGAAGATTATTACAATAGATATTTAATTTAACTAAATAAATGGAGGCTTTGGATTATATTCGCGTAACTGGTTTAGAACTAATAATTTTTTCGCGGATCTTGTTCAAAGAATTATCATTATGTCGTTTATTATAGCAATTTTTGTAGCTGGTTGTGTTGCCCTTGCCGCCTTATATTTTTGGCCGAAGACCGGAGTCGTGGATTTGGATAAACGGCTCGGGAAAAAAGTGGTGTCAAAAAGGCCGCTTACACGGCTGTCGGATATGCTTATAGGCCTTGCTGTCAAGCAGATATCCAAAATCAAATCTCCTTGGCTGGACAAACAGAGGGAGACGGTAAAGAAAAGATTGGATATGGCAGGCAATCCTGCGAACACTACTCCGGACGGATACATAGCGTTTTCTTTTATCAGCGGGTTCGGTTTCCTTATCATGCAATGGATGTTTTTGCATAAGATAAATCTTATGACTATTTGTGTCGCAGGGATACTGGGATATATTATACCAAAGATGTCTATAGACGATATTATTAAAAAAAGGCATAATGCCATAGTCAGAACCTTTCCCGATATTCTGGATTTGATAACTCTTTCAATGGAAGCAGGTTTGGATTTCAGCGCTGCTCTCGGCAAAGTAATTTCAAAATCAGATCCTAAATCTCCTCTTATAGAGGAATTTACGATAATGCAACAGGGTATGCGTTTGGGACAATCGCGGATACTTGCTATGCGCGAAATGGTTGAAAGGGTTCAGGAACCTAATATGTCAACAGTCGTTACATCTCTTATACAGGCGGAGCAACTTGGTTCTTCGCTCGGGCCGGTGCTAAGAGTGCAATCAGAGGAAATGAGAACGCGGCGTTTCCAGCTCGCTGAAAAAATCGCCCAGCAGGCGCCGATCAAGATGTTATTTCCGTTAATATTTTTCATATTGCCTTCAATATTTTTAATGTTATTTGGTCCGCTGGCGTTACAGTACTTTAGCGGAAACTTGAAAGGATTCTAATTATGAGCGAACAAAGCAGCCCGAAAATCGGTTTAGTTGTAAAAATGATCATCAGCCAGATTGTGTTCTTCTTTGTGTTGATTCTTATGCTCGGTATGGTTTCTTACAATTATCAAAAGAACATACTTATGGAGCAGTTTTTTTCAAACTCCAAAACCATAGTTCAGGTTTACGCTATGGCTTGCGCGGACGCCAAAGAAGCCAGAGACGACCTTATGCTTCTTGCATATATAGAGAGGATGAAAAAACTGCCTGATATAGTTAAGGCCATGGTTATAGACAAGGATTTGAAAGTTCAGATGCATACCGAAAAGGCGGAGATAGGAAAGGTGTTGCAAACGGATTCCATAGCTGTAAGAGTGGTAACTTCCGGCGATTTTATGGTTCAGACATATAAAGGTATAGGCGGAGATTACTACGCGTTTTCTATGCCAATTCTTGTTGAAATGAAAAAGGTTGCTTTTTTGCGTATGGATTTCAGTTCTCATTCCATAGGAATGATTATGGACAGTTTCCGTGAAAAGGCAGTTCTTGCAGTTATACTTATGCTTATTCTTGTGGCAATAGGAGTTTATGCAGTTTCAATAAGTTTCGGCAGAGGCATACATGAACTCAGTATGCTTTCCGAGATTATATCTACGGAGAAGTTTGACGATGTTTCGTCTCAGAAGATTGCTCAGAGAAAAGATGAAATAGGATCTCTTGCCAAAGTGCTATTTAACACAATGCAGACGGTAAAATCAAATTATGCATCTTATAAAGAAAAGATTACCTATAATCAGAGACGGTTTAATGATTTTCTTCGTTCTATAGGACAATATTTTTCCAAAGGGGTTATGTTTTTGGATCAGGATAATAAAGTTACGTATATAAACGCCGCAGCCTGTAATATACTTATGACTGCCGCTGATGACAATCTGGGCAAGCATATACTTGAGATTACGCGCAACGCGGAATTTATGGAATCTTTGTCTGTTTCTTCAACAAAGCCCAACCAGATGACAACTATGGAAATAACCAGTTTAAAAACGTCGGTGGCAGTTACAACTGTCCAGGAAGAGAGCACAAATGAAATTGTCGGTACGATTATTGTTTTTTATTGAAAAAATACGGATTTTCTTCATAAACGCAGTTTTTGCGCGCATTTTTGTCGCTGTGGCTATAATTGCAATATTTTCCTCGTTTCTTATCGCGAAAGAGGAAATAACAATCACGCTTGACGAGTCAGCAGCGCCGCAACAGCAACAGACATCTGTCCGCCCCAAACCCGCACCCGCAAGAACGTCTCAAAAAACATCACTGACAAAAGAGGAGAAAGAGGAAAAGAAGAAATTAAAAAAAGAAATTAAAGCTCTCTATAAAGAAGCGGAACGACACAGGAAAAAAAAGAGATATATCTACGCGGTAAAATATTATAAAGAGATTCTATTAAAAGATCCTTATCATAAACGTGCGAAAGAACGGCTGTCGAATGTTTATACTGAAGTCAAGATTAAACTTGACGAAAAGGTCCTTTATAGAAGCGAGGATGTTTATTACGCGCAGAGCCTGTTGTACTACGTGAATAACGACATCATTGCTGCGATGAACGAATGGGGCAAATTCCGCGCCATAGATTCGCAGGATGACGAGATTAATTTTTTCTATGAAACTACAGAAAAGCAGCTCGCCGAAGAATATGAAAGAAGAAAGCAGGAGGAACTCGAAGCCAAAATAACTAAACTTTTGGAGTCAGGCAAAACTCTTTACGAAAATAAAAAATATAAGGACGCCGCTGAAAAGTTTAAGGAGATTTTGCGGCTTCAATCAGGGCATGTTACGGCTTCGTTTTATATTGACCAGATAGAAGCCATACAATTGGCTGAAAAGAATAAGGCGAAGCAGCCAGTCAAGCGGAAACCGCCGCCTGTCCCGTCGGATACGGTGCCTCTTGACACGGAGAAAGCGGCTGATTTGTATAATCAGGGTTTGCAGGCGTATGCCGCAGGTCATTTGCGCGAGGCAATAGAATTATGGCAGAGGTGTTTGAAATACAATCCTTCGCATACGCGCGCTAAGTCGAATATAAAAAAGGCGCAGGATACTCTTGATGCCAGCAAATAATCGAATTTACTTTTGTATTACTAAATTTTATGAGCGGAGGTCTGGACTTATGCGAAAACAAATGCGATTTTTTTGTTTTTTGATTTTATGCCTCTTTATTGCGTGTTATCCAGTCAAAGTGCGCGCCGCGAACAGAGAGGACTCATCTTCCGGTGTTTCCTGGGCAGATCATGTTGTTATTTCCGAACTTGCCACAGGCAGCGATAAATCCACAAAAGATGAATTTCTTGAATTATATAATCCTACCCCGAACATAATTGATATTTCGGAATGGAGAGTGCAGACCAAAGGTCATGAAAGCAGAAGATGGACGACAAAAATGGTTGTCCCTGTAGGAACTAAGATACAGCCGTATAGTTTTTTTCTTATTGTCAATGGAGTGGGTTATCAGGGCCCGAAAGAGGATCTCGCTAAAAAATTTCAATACGGTCTCTTCGGTGAAGAAGGTTCCGTAAGATTGATAGATTACGACGGAAACGAAGTTGATAAACTCGGATATGGAATAAATGCGCCGGATTTCGAAGCCGCGACCATAGAAAATGAAGGGGCGTCGCTTTCGAGACGGGATTTCGGAGTTGATACAGACAATAATAAAAAGGATTTTACTGCTGCCCGCAGTCGCGCTCCGCAGAATTCGTATTCATTGCCAGAGATACCGGGTTCTACTGTTTTCCCCAATGTTACTAAAAAAACTCCCCAGAAACCGGATTCTCCTGTTATTCCTGATTCCGTTAAAACTCAGGAAATAGAAGTGGGAAAACTTTACAGAGAGGCAAAAGCCGATTGGCGCGCCAAAAAAATGTTAAGTTGCATAGGAAAACTTGAAAGAGTGTTGGAGGTTGATCCTAATAACGGTCCCGCCAAAAAGGATATGAGAGATATTCCCCTTAAAATAAAATCCGATCTTGAAAAAAGAAAATATGTTGGAAGAGATCAGTATTACAGCGAGGCAGTGATTTATTATCTTGAAGGCAATTATAATTCAGCAGTCCGAAATCTCCAGAAGATATTGCTTCTTACTCCCGACGATATGGAGGTTAAAGAGTGGTATGCAAGGATAAGCGGAATACTTGTGCCTTCCAATGTTCCGGCTCCAAGCGCCGAATATGCCAAGCCCATACCTCCTCAAACTGGTGACCCCGCTCCGCGCAAGAAAGCGAAATCCGCTAAAACTGCAGTCACAAAAAAATCTGAGCCGCCCAGTAAGGAAGAACTGACAAAGGCGAATTCTTATTATGAACAGGGTTTAAAAGAATATGCAGCCGGAAAAGTTTCAGAAGCAATTGCTTCGTGGGAAATATGCATTAAATTCAATCCTGAACACGAAAAAGCGAAACTTGCTCTTTCAAAAGCCCAAAAGTCAATGAGATAAAATGAAACTGGTAAACAAAACAAAAAATATAAACATATTGAATAAACTTGAAATAGCGGAATCCTTCGCCAGCCGTCTTAAAGGCTTGTTGGGCAGGTCAGGGATAGCAGATGAAGAAGGACTTTTGATCAAGGAATGTAATCAAATACATATGTTTTTTATGAGATTTCCAATCGACGCGGTTTTTGTTAATACCAGATATGAAGAAAAGACAATATATAAAGTTATAAAAATTATTAGCGCTATAAAACCATGGAGAGTATCTCCTTTTGTCTGTGGCGCGGACGCGGTGCTTGAAATAAAATCAGGAAAATCCGCAGGCAGCATAAATGTAGGTGACGAATTGGAGGCAATATGAAATTATTTAAGACAACGGCATTTATTATTTTTTTGGCTGTTATTATGTTGTTCTGTCCGTTTGCGTTTTTTACGCGGAATGCCTATTGCGAGGAAGCGTCTCCTCTTATAATGAGGCGCTTGTCTGAGATATATGGAGGTGATTCTTCGGGAAAGCAAAAAAGTTATGCTGCGTCTGCTGACGGCGGTGCAGTCGTCGTTAAAGCCCTGACCGACGAATCTGATAGCGGGGATCTTACCGCTCTCAATGAGATAAATAAAAAGAAAAACAAACTGGTGCACATAGCCATAGAGGTGGTGGAGATAAGGAATAATAAATCTCGGCAGCTTGGCGTTAAATGGATTGACGAGATGTCCGTGGGTGAAATCGCGTATAAGGTTGGGGAACGTGTGCCTGAGGAAATGACAGATGTCCCTGCTCTTTTCGGGATAGGAGAATTTGCCCGCTGGACATCTATAAAAGCGGATATAAAATTTCTTTTAAGCAAAGGCGCTGCGCGCGTGCTCGCCAAACCTAAACTAATAGCGAAATCTGAAACAAACGCCTTCTTTACAGTTGGTGGTTTGGTGCCGGTTCCTTCTGCTTCCGCTTTAGGGCAGACATCTATAGAATGGAAGGAATACGGGACGAGAGTTGTTTTATTGCCCACAGTATTGAATGAAAGCCAAATAGGGCTGTCAATTTTTGCCGATGTCTCGGATCTGGACAGTTCCAAGGGGGCAGTTTACTCTGGTATGAATATACCTGGAATAATAACCAGGAAAACTTCTTCTTCAGTTATTTTGCGCGATGGCGAAACTCTGGCTGTTGCAGGTTTGGAGAAAAATTTTATGGAAGAAACTTCTCTGGGTATTCCTATTTTGTCGGATATACCGCTTATAGGGCATCTTTTTTCACGTAAGGATTACACAGATGAAAAATCCACTGTGGTTATATTTGTTACGCCTACTATTGTCAAAGAAGGCGTTCCAACCGATAAGATAAAATAAAGGCGCGATTGGACGCAGTCTCCTAAAAAAAGGATTACGGTAAATCATAATGAATCAGGGAATAACCAGAACCAAATCCGTAAGAGAAATACTTATTGCCGGAAGTTTTATTACAGAACAACAGGCAAATGAAATAGAATCCGAATCCAAAAGAAGCGGAGAGCAGTTTCATCAGGTGGTTCTGGATATGAAACTTATGGGCCGCGCTGATATGCTTAACCTGTTTTCGTCTTCTTGGGACGCGGAATCAGTTGATCTTACTTCTGTGACTATAGATCCTGAAGTCGTAAAGGTTATTCCTTATCAATCCGCCAGAAGATACAATGCAGTCCCCTTTGAAAGAAACGAGAATATCCTGAAAATTGCTATGACTGATCCGAGAGATCTTTTTGTCATAGATGATATAGCTTTGCGCACTGGCATGCAGGTTAAATCATACCTCGCCTTGCCTGAAGATGTAAAAAATATTCTTGAAAAGGTGTATCACGCGGAGGAACTTTCGGATCTTGACGAAGAACCTGACAAAGCGAAACAGCAGAATGTTTCTCACGCGGAATTCGCGGAAGACGCGCGGGAACTTACCGCAGAACTTCTCGCAGGACTTGATTCCGGAGCTGATTTACAATTTGAAAAGGACCGGCCTGAAGAACAAGCAGACATAATGCAGGTTGATACATCCGCTCCTGAGGTGGAAAAACTTGTAAATGCCATTATTCTTGAGGCAATTCGGGTAAAAGCATCTGATATACACATAGAACCGTACGAGAACAGAATACTTGTTCGTTACCGTATAGACGGCAGGTTGAGAAGAGCCGGTTTTAAAATTCCGTTTAGTTTTAAACAGGCTTTACTTGCGAAAATAAAGATTATGACCGGTTCAATGAACATCACTGAAAAAAGAATACCTCAGGACGGAAGAATACAGGTCAAGGCAAAAGGCAATCCAATAGAATTTCGTGT
>MWCF01000109.1 GCA_002069855.1 Elusimicrobia bacterium ADurb.Bin231
ACCGGCGTCTTTTATATCAGAAAGAATCTTGCCGGCAATTGGAGCAGCAATTTCTCCTCCTCCGCCGCCATGTTCTACAATCACTGCAATGGCAATTTTCGGATTTTTATAAGGAGCAAAACACACAAACCACGCGTGGTCATTGCCTCCAGGAGTTTGCGCTGTGCCTGTTTTGCCTGCAATGTCAAGGCCCGGGACTGAAGCAGATTTGGCTGTCCCGTGGTGAACGGCATCAAACATACCTCTTTTCACCAATCGTATATTTTCTTCTTTAATATTTAACCGTTTTTTTACTTTCGCAGAATCTTCGGAAATTACTTTTCCATTTTCATCCACAACCTTTTTTAAAATATGCGGAGTTGTTAAAATACCGTTAGCTGCAATGCACGCCGCATACTGCGCCGCCTGTATGGGAGTAACCAGCATATATCCCTGTCCTATGGACATATTAACTGTATCTCCATCGTACCATGACTGTTTAAAACGCGATTTTTTCCATGTTTTATCAGGAACGAAACCGCCTATTTCAAAAGGCAAATCTATTCCCGTTTTTTCGCCGAACATAAAATCTTTAGACCATCCAATGAGTTTTGTGGGACCCAATAAAAGCGCAAGTTCATAAAAATACACATCGCAGGAATATGCCAGAGCCTCGCGAAACCTCATATTTCCGTGACCTCCGGAATTCCAACACCTGAATTTTTGTTTATATTTGCCCAGTTCAATAAAACCAGAACATTTAAAAACTGTTTTTGAATCTATAATATCGCTTTCAAGACCTGCGATTGCCGTAACCATTTTGAATATTGAACCAGGCGGATAATGGCATTGTAACGCCCGGTTAAGAAGCGGTTTCCCTCCGGATGAAAACAGATAAGACATTTGCCGGCCGGTCATACCTGAAACAAAAACATTAGGGTCATAATCAGGAGAAGAAACAAGCCCCAAAACTGAGCAATCCGACGGATCCAATGCCACAGCGCATCCTTTGTATCCTGTTAAAGCGCGTGACATAGATTCCTGAACATTTTTATCTATAGTTAATACTAACGATGCCCCGTCTGCGGGATCTATTATATCAAGAATCTTTTTTTGAGAACCCCGCACATCCACCTCAACCAGCATTCCCCCGTCCTTGCCTCTAAGAAGAATGTCATACTGCCTTTCAACGCCTGTTTTGCCTATATTGTTACCTGATTTCACATAAGGCAATTCCGCAATATCTTCATAAGACGCGGTCTGCACATAACCTGTTATATGAGAAGCTGTATTGCGCCAATTGTACACCCGCTCAGGTTCTACGCTTACAATTATCCCGGGCAACAACGGTATATTTTCAGAAAGAAGCAACGCCTTATTCCTGGTAATATTGTCTGCAATTTTTACAAGAGTAAAATCCTGATTTGATATTTTACTGAACTTTTTGATAAGAGCGGCAGACGAAACGTCTATAATGCCAGCGACCTTTTTAAGAGTTGAAATTACTTCCGCGTCTGTAAGAGTTTGCCTGGAAAATAAAACTGTGAATGAGGGTTTATTGTCAACTATAACATCAAGATTTCTGTCGAAAATTTTGCCTCTTGTAGCAGGTTGCGGAAATATTATTATTCTATTGCCGTCGGAACGTTCCCTGTAATAATCTCCAGAAACCAGTTGAAGATACGCCAATCGAATAAAAATCAGCGCAAAAAACGCAACTATACAATATAGCAAAATACCAAGCCGGATAGAAAATGAAAAAACAGGATAATCGGTTTTGTCTCCATACCACATAATTTTATCTTATAGCAACCAGTTCCTTAAACCAAAAAATCCACCATTTTTTGAAGACAAAAAATATAGGCGCGGCAAAAAGAACAATCAATATCGAATAATCAAAACTAAAAAAAGTTCCAGCGGAAACAAAAAGCAATTCCAATGCGCCGCCCAAAATTTCGGCAAGAATGAAACAAACAATTGATACCGCTGTCTGCAACAAGGGATTATTTTCATCAAACCTGGCAGGCATCAAACCTGCGCAAAATCCGATAGTCGCATAAGAAAAACTGTCTATTCCTATTGCGGAACCGGCAAAAAAATCATTACAAAATCCCAAAATAAATCCTATTGTGGCGCCGGAAGAAGAACCGCGGTATAGGCCTGTAAAAACAATGAACAGCAGTCCAATAACCATTCCTTGTGAGTTAATAAATCCCAAAATTAAAATTATAAGCAAACTTAAACAATAAAAAATTACTTTTCTCATAATTACTCTATAAATACCTCTTTTAACAGATGCACTGGCACAGCCGGTTTTATTACCGCTGATTTAAACGGAAGATAATGGGATTCTTCAACAGAAATCACAGTGCCGATTGGCATACCCGGAAAATATATTTCAGATACCGGAGAGGACAAAACTTCGTCTCCTATTTTTATTTCGGAATCCGCAGGTATCCATATCATCTCAAGTTTATCGGAGTTTGTACCCACAACCAATCCGTCTGCCAAGCCAGATCCGGTCCGCGCAGGTATTCTTGAAATAGGATTCGTCAAAACTGTTACAGTGGAATATTTTTCATCGGATGAAGTGAGCAATCCCACAACACCTATTTTACCGTTGTAAAAACCGTAAACCGGACGACCTGAACCAAGTCCTTCTGAAACGCCTTTATTCACAATTAAAGATTTATAATACTGGTGCGGCGGCTTAATAAGAACATCCGCTACAATAGAATTCGGCCGAACGGTTTTTTTGTAGTTAAGCAAGGATTTCAATCGTTCATTCTCATTCCTAAAGACATTGTTTTTTGCTATTTCATAACGCAGCTTGAGATTTTCCTGTTCCAACGCGGTTACAGACTCCTTGGTCTCAATAATTTCCTTTATATCTCTATTGACTCCGGCTGCTGATGTGACAATACCATTGATACCGTGATAAGGAGAAACTATCAGATATAGAAATATCTTGCGAAAAGGTTTAAAACGGGTATTGAAATCGAATCTGAGAAAAATTATGGAAAGCACAAGATAAAAAGAAAGTAAAAAAGCGGGCTTCGGTTTGTTAAAAAGCATAAAACCTTCGGTTCGACAAATTCAGATGTTACTTAATGGCACCGACTATTCAAATAATTTTTTGGTGCGAGCTATATTTTCCAGTTCTTCAAGATACCTTCCCGCTCCAAGGACCACACAGGATACAGGATCTGA
>MWCF01000110.1 GCA_002069855.1 Elusimicrobia bacterium ADurb.Bin231
TTGACTTTCGACTTTTTAGACGATAATACTACTTTTTTGAGATCGTTTCAACAACATTTTTTAACCTTTAAGCCCAGAATGACTGCGCCAATAACAATGCGATTCTTCATTCCGCGGCTGTGACATAAAAAACAAGATTTTTCATTCTGCTGTGATGGGTCCAACAGGCAAAAAATACTCTCTCAACAGGAGTGAATTATCCTGCACCGCTGGCAAGGCCGCCAAGAGAAAACATAGGCATAAACATAGCTATTACCATAAAACCGACCACAACGCCCAAAAACAACATTACAAGCGGCTCTATCATACTTGTAAGTCCCTTTACTGCGGAATCGATTTCCGAATCATAAAAATCAGCGATTTTCGAAAGCATAATTTCAAGATTCCCTGTTTCTTCTCCAACTGCAATCATTTGAACAACCATAGGCGGAAATATGTTGGCTTTCTTAAGGGGCTCAGAAATCTTATCTCCTTCTTTAACTGATTCTTTTGTTGCCATTATTGCTTCTTCTATGATTTTATTGCCAGCGGTTTGCGCAACAGTGTCAAGCGCTTGAAGAATCGGGACTCCGGACTTTACAAGAGTGGAAAAAGTCCGTGTAAATTTCGCGATTGAAACTTTAGTTAAAAGTATGCCTACAATCGGCAACTTTAAAGAAATAGAGTCAAATAATCTGCGGCCGTGTTTGCTTTTATAATATTGAAAAACAGCGATACCGAAAAGTATGACTCCGCCGATCAAATAGAGTATATTATGTTTCAAAAAATCTGATGTCATTATCAATATTTTTGTCGGCAGAGGCAAATCAGCGCCGAATTGGGTAAATATGTCGCGGAATTTAGGTATAACCACAGCAAGAAGAAATACAGACGCGCCTATAGCCACTATGAAAATGATCAACGGATAAATAAGAGCGCTCTTCACCTTCCCTTTGAGATCTTCTGATTCTTCAAGGTATGTGGAAACTCTGTCAAGAATAACATCCAAAATACCGCCAACTTCTCCTGCCTTTATCATAGAAACATAAAGATCGGAAAATACTTTAGGATGATTTTTCAAGGAGTCGGTTATTGAAACTCCGGCTTCAATGTTTTCTTTTATATTTTTAACAACTTCTTTGAAAGCAGGGTTCTCTATCTGCGCCTGTAAAACAGATATCCCCTGAACTATAGGTATGCCGGCAGAAACGAGAGTAGACAACTGTCTGGAAAAAATCACTATATCTTTTGCTTTGACACTGCCTTTAAAAGGATTGAATTTCTTTAATTCTTGAAAAATATCCTTTGCCACGGGGAATATCTCAAGAACTATAGCACGCTGGTTTTTTAATTTAGCAACTGCAGCGGCTTCGTCGTCCGCTTCTATTACTCCTTCATTTACAGTACCTGACGGTAATTTAATTTTATATTGAAATGAGGGCATAATCAAAATCCTCCAGATTTATTTCTATCGCTTCTTACAAAGAATTATTCAATTTAATCTGTTGAAAAAGTTATTAAAATGTTACCCCAAGCAAAAGATAATATCAACTGCGAGATTCTTCGGATTCGCCTCAGAATGACGACAAAATCGTTTTGTTGTCATACTGAGCGGAAGCGAAGTATCTCCCCACGCACTATAACTCTTCTACGCATGAAACCTTTAACTATGGGATTCTTCACTTCGTTCAGAATGACCACTGTTTGTCATACTGAGTATAACGAAGCATCTCGCTTTCCAAGGCAACTACTGAATTCTTCACTACGCTACATTTAGGATGACTGCGTTTTGTCGTTACATTTCTTGTTCTTGTTATTATGCTAAATTCAAAATGACAAAAAAATGTTTTCTCAATAGCCCCAAATTACTTTTCTGATTTCGAAAAACAAAAAACTTGCACTAACTGATTTTACAACTAATATACATGGAGGTTATTATTTCTCCAACCACTTAAAAAGTGCCAACGGATTCTCCACGGTCAAGAAGACGTTTAAGATCTTCTTCGTCGGATGTACCGTTCACCGCTTCTTCATAACTTATTTTGCCATGTAAAACCATATCGCAAAGAGAATTGTTCATAGTTTGCATGCCAAACTTTCCGCCTGTCTGCATAACATTATAAATCTGTTCAATTTTCATATCTCTTATAAGATTTCTTACAGCGGAAGTAACTATAAGCACCTCGCATGCAAGAGCACGGCCTATGCCTCCGGCTTTCAACAATAACTGCTGAGTAAAAACAGCCTGCAGAACAAAAGATACTTGACTGCGTATCTGCGATTGCTGATGAGGAGGAAACACATCAATTATCCTGTTAACAGAAGAAGGAGCGTCAGTAGTGTGAAGTGTTGCGAAAACAAGGTGCCCTGTTTCCGCAATGGTAAGAGCGGCAGCGATAGTCTCTAAATCCCGCATTTCTCCAACAAGTATAATATCAGGATCTTGCCGCAAAATATATTTCAAAGCTACAGGAAAGGAACTGGTATCAGAACCGACTTCTCTCTGATTTATAAGACATTTTTTATGTTGATGGACATATTCAATGGGATCCTCTATAGTTATTATATGCCCTTGCCTGTGCTCATTGAGAAAATTGATCATAGAAGCAAGAGTAGTGGATTTCCCGCACCCTGTAGGACCTGTTACAAGAACAAGTCCTTTTTGCAAACGCATTATGTCGTAAACTACCGGAGGCAAACCGAGTTCTTCAAATGTAAGCAATTTATCGCTTATTGCTCTTAAAGAAGCGGCAATAGCATTCTTTTGCCGGAATACATTCATCCTGATTCTTCCTATACCCTTCAAACCGAAAGACAAATCAAGTTCACTGGTAGTCTCAAATTTTTGTTTTTGTTTATCCGTTAGAAGCGAATACACAAGACGCTGCGTCATATCAGCGGAAAGTTTTTCAAAGGAAGTAGGATATATCTCGCCGTCTATTCTCAGCATAGGAGAAACACCGACACTAAGATGGAGATCAGAAGCATTTTTTTGCATCATCATTTTAAGCAATTCATCCATAGTCAACATAATTTATCTCCTTCCACTCTTTTATTCGGCTTCCAAAGTAACCACACGCAGCATCTCTTCCACGGTTGTTGTCCCTGCGAGAACCTTTCGTATTGCAGATTTTCTCAATGTGAGCATCCCGTTCTCTATAGCAGCCTTTTTTATTATATGAGACGAAGCTCTTTCCAGTATGAGCTCCTTCATTTTTTCATTAAGTTCCATAACTTCATATATTGCCAACCGGCCTTTATATCCTGTATTTGAACATCTTTCGCAACCGCGCCCGCGGCGAAGTTTCACAGTTTTTACATCTTTTATCTCTTCGCTCGTTACACCAAGTGAAAGGAGAGCGTCCACAGGAACTTCATATTCTTCCGCGCAATTCCTGCAAATTACTCTTACCAGACGCTGTGCAATTACCATAATGACCGTTGAAGTCGTAAGAAATGGCTCTATACCCATATTGTTCAAACGCGTAAGAGAACCCGGAGCATCGTTAGTATGCAATGTGGAAAACACAAGGTGCCCTGTCAACGCAGCATTTATTGCTATTTCCGCAGTTTCTCTGTCACGAATTTCGCCTACCATTATTATGTCCGGATCCTGACGCAAAAATGATTTCAACCCTGAAGCGAATGTAAGACCTATGTGCGGATTTGCCTGAACTTGATTAATACCGGACATGGCATACTCAACAGGATCCTCCATAGTAGATATGTTTACATCTGGCTGATTCACTTTTGACAAAGTGGAATACAAAGTTGTAGATTTACCGCTGCCTGTAGGCCCTGTTATAAGAATTATACCGTGCGGCGCTTCAACATTTTTTTGATATACAGCAAGTGCTTCCGGTTCAAAACCAAGTTTTGCGAGATCCAGACACAGTGATGAAGCGTCAAGGATTCGCATACAGACCTTTTCTCCGAATGCGGTGGGAAGAACGGAGACCCTGAGATCTATTTCTTTATTCATCACTTTTATTTTTATTCTTCCGTCCTGAGGCAAACGTTTTTCAGCAATATCAAGTTGCGACATAATTTTGATTCTTGATACTATAGCACTTTGCGTTTTTTTAGGCGGAGCTGATACTTCATGCAGCACACCGTCTATTCTATATCTTACCCTAAGTGTTTTTTCGTACGGTTCTATGTGGATATCAGATGCCTTTGCTTTAACTGCTCCGGACAGCAATAAATTCACTATTTTAACTATCGGAGCGTCCGACCCGTCGGCCTCAAGAGCTATAATATCTTTTCCGCTGTCTTGTTCTTTTACTACTTCCAGATCATCCTTACCGCCTTTATGCTCCAATTCTTTAACGACATCGTCAATAGATCCTTTGGCGCTGTAATATTTTTCTATCGCGTTTTTTATTTCAGTTTCAGAAGCAATAACAGCTTTTATTTGACATCCTGTAATCAAACGAAGATCATCTGTGGCAAAAACATTTAAAGGATTTGCCATTGCGATTGTAAGAATATTATCTTTTTTAGTGATGGGAATTAAGGTTTGATGTCTGGCTACGGTTTCAGGCACAAGTTTGATGATATCTTCGGATATTTCACCTATCTCTTGAAGAGACACATAAGGGACACCTGCCTGTTTCCCTAAAAATGCCACAAGCACATCCTCGGTAATATATCCAAGCTGCACAAGTACCGCCCCGATAGGGCCGCCGCGATGCTGTTGCTCTACCAGGGCCTTTTCAAGTTGCTCCCCGGTAATTACACCATATTCCGCAAGAATATCCCCGAGCTTTTTTTTAGCGTCTATTGGTTTAATCGGCATATTAATTTACTTCCGCTCCCAAAGAAATGTTTGATATATATACTTGAAAAAAAGGTTACAGAAATAATTATCTAAATTTATAAAAATTATATATCGGCGCTCATTGCGTTAAAATCTATATTCTTTAATTTAATATTATAAAATTTCACACTATTTGTCAAACATATTATTCTTTAGATTTATTCACACTTTCAACCTTGTTGCGAATGGCGTGTTCCACGTTATCGGTAACAAAACATTCTATTCGGCCGCCATAAAGTGCGATTTCTTTGACTAATGTTGAAGAAAGATAAGTCCATTTTTCATCAGAAGCAAGAAAAACGGTTTCTATTTCAGGATTGATTTTTCTATTTGTAAGAGCCATCTGAAACTCATATTCAAAATCACTTACAGCGCGCAATCCTCTTACTATTATTTTTGCGTGCTCTTTCTCCATAAAATTCACAAGAAGGCCTTCAAAAGATTTTACAGCAACATTTTTAAAATTCAGAGTATCTTTCAGGAGTTGTAATCGTTGTTCTATGCTGAAAAAGGATTTTTTGGCCGGATTAGAAATGACGGCCACGATAAGTTCGTCAAATATTTCGGAAGAACGTTTAATAATATCCAAATGCCCCCTGGTGACAGGGTCAAAACTGCCCGGGTAAACAGCTATCCTCTTCATTATCAGATTCCTCCTCCTCTTTTGCGGCACTTTATTCATAACCGGGTAACTCTTTATGGAATTATTACCCGGATAATTCGCTTCGATATTTAATTTTCTTTTTTCAGCAGACATCCTATGCGCTGAAAGCGGACTTTTTTGCGATTAATGCTTTACATAATTATAAAACAAATGTTATCCAGTTGTCAACAAGCACAGAATGAAGAAGACAATATTAAACTTCAACAAGGTCAATACTCGGGAAACCAGTTTTATATGTTTTCAGCAAATCTTCAAAAAGAGGCATATCACTGATAAAAATTTCTTCAGCCATTTGTTTTGCGGATTTTATCAATACAAAATCATTGACAATATTGCCTATCTTGAACGGAGAAATCCCTGATTGAGCTGTGCCGAAAAATTCGCCTGGACCTCTGATGGAAAGGTCCTCTTCCGCAATCCTGAAACCGTCGTTTGTCGCTTCAAACACCTTTAACCGTTTTCTGGCGGCATCAGTCGAAGGGTTGCCTATAAATATACATACAGATTCCTTCCCCCCCCTGCCTATTCTGCCTCTCAACTGATGAAGCGTAGAAAGTCCGTACCTCTCCGCGTGCTGTATAATCATCACAGTCGCGTTAGGTATGTCGATACCTACTTCTATAACTGTTGTGGAAACTAAAACACCGTATTTTTTATTTAAGAAATCCGACATAGCTTTTTCTTTCTCTTCCGGTTTCATTTTGCCGTGAATAAAACCTACCGAGTAATCTTTGAAATCGTTTCGTTTTAATTTTTCCACTTCCTGCATAACGGATTTTAGAACAATTTTTTCAGATTCATCGACAAGCGGAAAAACCACAAAAACCTGTTCGCCAAGATTCATCCGGTCGCGGGCATACGCATAAGCGTTTCTCTCGCTCATACCGATTGTTTTTACCGATTTTCGGCCGGGAGGAAGTTTATCCAATGTTGAGATATCAAGATCTCCGTAGAGCGTAAGTCCGAGAGTCCTCGGTATGGGCGTAGCTGTCATCATAAGTAAATCCGACGCGGCAAAATAAGATTTTTTCTTTATTTTCATTCTTTGCTCAACGCCGAATTTATGCTGTTCATCTATAATAATCAAAGCAAGATTCTTGAAATTAATATCTTCTTCAAGCATAGCATGAGTTCCGATTACTATTGAGGACGCGCCGCGAGATATTCTATCTTTCATATCTGATTTTTTAGTTTTCTTCATTTTACCTATGATAAGTTCAATATTAACAAGGTCTTGTAACAAATTTTTAAATGTAAAATAATGCTGCTCGGCAAGTATTTCAGTCGGGGCAAGCAATGCCGCCTGATACCCGGATTCAACTGCAAGCAGAGCTGAAGAAAGAGCCACCACAGTTTTCCCGCTTCCAACATCGCCTTGCAAGAGTCTCGTCATGGGAAACTCGGAAAGCAAATCGGAAAATATTTCATTTATCACTCTCTTTTGAGCAATGGTAAATTCAAAAGGCAGATTTTCTTTAAACCTGGCAAGCAGCTTTTTCGTTAAATTATATCTAAATTCTTTTTTCTGCCTTTTCCTGTGATGCCTGATCCATTCCAGACGCATTTCTGTGGCAAAATATTCTTCAAATGCAAGACGGCGGATTGCCTTGTCCTTTTCTTCCATACTTCCCGGAAAATGTATGTTTTTCAGAGCGGCCCGCAAAGATACCAATCCGTATTTCTCCATATAATTATTTGGAATTGTTTCCTTAACGCGGTCCAAATATTCCGACAATATCTGCCGGAGTAACTTTCTGAAAAATCCGTTTTTAAATCCTTCCGTAAGAGGATAAAACTGTATTATATCATCGCAGGAAATAGCATTTTTTCCAAAAGATAAAATTTCAAAATCCTGCACATTCATTTCAGACAACCACAGCTCCCTGCTTCTTACGGTTCCGGTCAATACCAGAGACACTCCAGGCAGAATATTTTTCTTCAAAGATGAAAGCACGTCATAATTCCTGTTGTATCTCTTGAACCATACAGCTTTTGTTTTGCCGGTGGCGTCGCAGACTATTGCCTGAAAAAAAACCATATTGCGTGAAATACCGCCGCATGATGTGCTTTCCACCGTTCCAGATATCGTTTGTTTTCCGCCGGAAATAAGTTCCGATATTTTTTTAATCCGGGTCCATTCATACGGAAAATAATAAAGCAAATCCTTTACGGAATTGATACCGAGATTTTTTGAAAGGATCTTCGCTCTTTTTTCTCCTACTCCGGACAGATATTGAACAGGTATATTTTCTATTGACATTTTCAGGAAATTTTATATAATTATATTCTAAATTTCGGAGGAACTATGGCATATAAATGCACAATTTGCAACAAAAAATCAAAATCAGGGAACGCAGTAAGTCATTCACATAAATCTTCAAAAAGGAAATTCAAACCGAATCTCCAGAAGATAAATATTATGCTGGACGGAAAAAAGATACATACTTATGTATGCACGAAATGCATCAAATCCGGCCGTATAGTAAAAGCAATCCCGAATAAAAGAACGGCTTAAAAAGGCAGATTCACGGAAAGATGATAATCTCTTACCTTTGATTTTTCGGTATCGTCGAGTTCATACATCTTCATGGCAATATCAACCATCAAATCCTTTTTTACTTCAACTCCAACACCGCAGGTGTAAGCAGACGCTTTTCCTTTATTGAAGGGCTTCTCGGAAATCATCCCTTCCCTGACAAACAAACCGTTTACTAATATTTGCTGCATACCTATATGATACGCCTCATCTCTATCGGAATTCGTTGCATAATTTTCATATTCAGCAGACATCAACAACCACTTGAAAGGGGTAATCGACAATCCTGTTCTCAAATGAGACGGTATCTGCGCGTATTTATATCCGTCCCACCAAATATATCCCGGCGCGTTCTCTGCGGCAAAACCGATTCTTGCGGATTCGCTTAAACTGTATATAATGCCCCAATCCGCGCACACTCCGTATCCGTAAGATAGATCTACATTATTGGCCAATTTATCAGATATACCCAAACTGCCAGTAATGTAAGACATATTAAGTCCCAAAGCGATTTTTGGAGAATATTGCGATGCCGAAGACAATGTGTATTTGCCGGCGCGAATTACAGTTTCCTGCGTAGAGTTGTTTTCAGAATAATAAGACACCGGACGATATGTCAGCGCTATATTATCGATAACTATGCCCATAAAAAGCAGATCTTTACCATGTATCGCGCATTCTGAATAAATTTTATCTTTATCGGCGCTGCTGGCGATATACGGATTAAAAGCAAAGGTAAAATAATTTCTTTGTAACTGTTTCAATCCTGCAGGATTCCAATATGAAGCTGATGTATTATCCGCGACTGAAACGAATGTTTCCCCCATTCCTACTGCTTTAGCGTCAAATTCTTTTCCGGCATATATTGACTTCGGCAAAGGAGGCCTTTCTTTACAAAAGGTTTTTGACTCCGACAGAAATAGACAAATTAAAAAAAAGATATAAATTTTATTCAAGATATTGTGATTCATACAATTTTTTATACAATAGTGACTTAGCAAAAAGTTCCTCATGGCTGCCCATTCCGGATATTCTGCCTTTATCAACCAGCAGAATCATATCTGCGGATTTTATAGTGGACAACCGGTGCGCGATCACTATCGTAGTCCTCCCTTTCATAAGTTTCGATATAGCCTCCTGCACAAGCAATTCCGAATTGGAATCCAGCGCCGAAGTGGCCTCATCGAGTATCAGTATCTGTGGGTTCCGAAGCATTACCCTTGCTATTGCCAGACGCTGGCGCTCCCCGCCGGAAAGTGTTACTCCTTTCTCTCCTATTGCCGTGTCGTAGCCGTGCGGCAGCTTAGAGATAAACCCGTGTGCATTAGCAAGCCGGGCCGCATTTTCTATGGATTCCGGATCCGTAACTGCCGTGCCGTATGCAATGTTTGCCGCAATAGTGTCGTTAAAAAGTATCGTCTCCTGTGTAACTATGGCCATAAGTGCGCGCAGAGACCTGAATGTAAATTTCCTGATATCTGATCCGTCTATAAGAATTCTGCCGGAACTCGGGTCGAAAAACCGCGCAAGAAGATTGATTACAGTAGTCTTGCCGCTGCCGGAAGGACCTACTATCGCGAATATCTCTCCTTTTTTGATCTCCATGTTGATGCCGCACAGTACCTGCTTGCCCGGGATGTAAGCAAAATTTACGTCCTCGAAACTTATTTTCCGCTCCAATGAAGATATTTCAACTGCATCCGGCATCTCGATTACCGATGGCCGCTTGTCAAGCAGCTCGAATATCCGCTCACCTGCTGCGGTCGCGGTCTGGATGTCGGTATTCACGTCCGTAAGCGACTTCGCAGGACGGTACATAGACATTGCCGTGGCAATAAACGCTATGAAAGTACCCTGAGTTACACTGCCGTTTATTACCTCCATCCCACCCCACAGCATAACCGTGGCTATGCCCACGACTCCAAGGAATTCTATCAATGGACCCTGTATTATGTCCGCTCTTGTAAGCCGCATGAATACATTGAAATAATTCCAGTTTTTCTCCTTCATCACCGCTATTTCCATCGGCTCGGTTGTAACGGATTTTATCAGTTTTATACCCGTTATCCTCTCCTGGAGAAATGAATATATATCCGCAGTAAGCGACTGCGACCGTCTGGATCTGCTTCTGATCTTTTTGCCTATGGTCATTATAACAAGCGAAATTATTGGAAACGCCACGAATATAGCTATAGTCCACTTCCAGTTCAGATAAAAAAGTATGCCGACATAAAATATGACATAAAGCCCGTCGCGCAGCACGTTCCTTGGAATCATAACTATGCCGCGTTGCAAAAGTGAAACATCGTAAGTAAGACGCGATATAAGTTTGCCTGTAGACGCCTTTATGAAATAATCGAGCGACTGGCCCATAAGGTTCTCGTACATATCATTACGGATGTCTCTCACCACGCTCTGTCCTATCCACGACAAAAGATAACTCTGCATGTAAGAAAAAATGAATTTAAAAAATCCGGCGGTCAGCACTCCTGCCACTATCGGGACGATGAACCTCTTTTCATGCGACGCGAATATCTTGTCTATCATCGGTTTTACCAGCAGCATAAGCAGAGACTGGGACAACGCAACGAATACCATGCATACCATCGCGTATATGAAACGTTTCCTGTACGGCTTTATGTAAAGCAGCAGACGTTTAATGATTTCCATTTATAATCTCTTTATAAAGAATCTCGTGAGCCGATATCATCGCGCTTACGGAAAATTTTTCTGTAACTGTCCGGCGGGCGGACTTAGCCATTGCCGAAGATGCATCAGGATCGTCCAACAACCGTTCTATGGAGCCGGCAAGTGCCCTGGTGTCGGCAGGCGGAACGAGCAGGCCGGTAACGCCGTGCGTGATGAGTTCCGAATTACCGCCGACATCCGTAGCTATGACAGGCCTCTCAGTGGCCATAGATTCCCTTACCGCACCTGAAATTCCTTCACCCCCGGTAGACACATTTACTGATATGTCTAAAGCCGCTATCACTTCAGGCACGTCGTTACGAAAACCGAGCATCTTTACCCTGCCTTCCAGTCCGCGGGCAGCGATTTTTTCTTTCATTCCACTGCTGTCGGTACCCGTGCCGGCAACAACGAAATAAACGTTTTTCCGCACTGCAACAATATCAGCACAGGCATCCAGAAAATAATCATAGCCCTTCCAAGAGGAATAATTTGCTATTTTACCGATCACAGTAGCATCTGCCGGCAACCCAAGTTCATTCCTTACTACCGCACCTGAAACCGCAGGACTGAACCTTTCGCAGTCGGTGCCGCTATAGATGACCTGTATCCTTTCAGACGCCACGCCTGCGGCTGCAAGAAAGGATTTTATCCTGCCAGAAACGGCAACGATCTTCCTGTTCCTCGACGTCCTGTACTTGAGCACTGCTACCGGGTTTTTCGCAACAGGGAAAGACACCCTCCGCGTAGATACTATGTTTTTAGGCCTGCTGATGAGCGATGCAAGCAACGCAATGTTGTGGGCCTTGGCGTGGTGGCAGTGCACGATATCGGGCTGTTCCTCGGAAAAGAGGCGCGCCAGCGCCAAAGCCGCTCTGAACTGTGAATCCATCTTCAACAGCGTCTTACCGGAAACCGAGCGTTTTTCTATCTCGGAACCCGGCTGGCATATCACTGTAACATCATAACCCTTTTTCGAAAGGGCATCACTTAAGAGAATCATCTGTGCCACGCCGCCTGAATAATTTATAGAATTCGATATCTCAAAAATTTTCATTTATACGCCGGACCTTTATAACACAAAATTTTCCGTAAATTATACATCTTTACAAATCCATCTTGACATTTCTCAGGAATTCCGCATCATTTTCCGGAAGAGAAGTGTTTATAAACATTCCTGAACCGAGTTCAAACCCCGCGGTTTTCGTTATACGCGGAACTATGCTCAAATACCAGTGAAAAAATTCTATGTTTTTCAATCCTGTAGGTGCGGAACGGATTACATAATTAAAATCAGGATTATCCAAACCGCGATAATATTTTAGAAGCACTATTCTAAGATGTTCAGCAAGATCTTCCATTTCATTATTGCTTATTTCGCCGAAACTGGAAGTATGCCTTTTCGGATATATCCACATATGAAAAGGAGATAATGCGGCGTAAGGTATAAATGAAACAAAACCGTCTGTTTCAAGAACTATGCGTTTTCCATCTTTCAGTTCTTCAGCAAGAATTTTACAAAAAACGCATTCAAGATTCTCGTCAAAATACTGTTGCGCATCGTGGAATCGCTCCCGCACCTGGGCAGGGACAACAGGTGTTGCGACTATTTGAGAATGCGAATGAACGAGAGACGTCCCGGCGGCTTCGCCGTGATTCTTAAAAATTATGATCATCTCCACTCTTTCGTCTTTCAGCATCTCATTATATCTAATTTTATATGATTTGATTATGCTTTCGACATCTTCTTTGGGAAGCAAGGCAGTAGTTGTATTATGCAAAGGAGTTTCTATAACAACTTCATGAATACCTGCACCGGTAATTTTTCTTTTTATGCCGTCAACCGTTCTTATTCTTTCTTCGGTCCGGGACAGGGCCGGATATTTATTCGGTATTATTCTTACCTGCCATTTACCGTTTTTATCCACTCGCAAAGTTTCTTCCGGAGACATATCTTTTTCGTTTCCCGGACAAAAAGGACAGTTTTTTTCAAATTTCGGCAATTGAGGCGAAACTGAATTTTTTTTCTTGAAATCCTCAGGCCGTTTAGCACGTTCCGTAGCTATTATTACCCAATCCTTGGTCACAAGATTCTGTCTTATTTCAGACATAAGCCACCACCCCGTTAAAAAAATGATTAAAACTTAGATTGTATCTGCTCTCACCAATAAACAAAAAATCCAAGTGCACTTCAATAATTTGTTTCGCAATAAAATATAGATCAACCGCCGCGCGCCATGGCAATAATACCGGTTCTAACCATCTCTTTTATACCAAACGGCCTGAGCATATTTATTATCGCTTGAATCTTTTCTTCGTCGCCGGTCATTTCCACTATTAAAGAGTTAGCTGCAACATCTATTATTTTTGCTCTGAATATATCTATAATTTGCATAATTTCGCTTCTTGTGTTTTTATCTGTTTTTACTTTTATTAAAACAAGATCCCGTTCCAGGTGTTCCGTATCAACAAAATCGTTTAGTTTGATTACATCAATAAGTTTGTTCAACTGTTTTTCAACCTGTTCCAGTATTTTCTCGTCTCCGCGAACGACTATGGTCATTCGCGATATCGATGGATCGTCCGTTTCTCCCACAGCGAGAGAATCAATATTATACCCGCGCGCTGCAAACAATGTGGCAATCCTTGCCAGAATGCCAGCCTTATTTTCCACCAAAACCGAAATAGTGTGTCTCATTTCTCCCCCAATTTTAAAAAATTTCTTTAAAAACGCTCTCTAATTTTTTATCAATATTTTCCGGCAACTTTTCGTGCGGAATTTTCAAATGGTCCAAAACAGTTTCAAACCTTCTGAAACCGCCGTCACTTCTTAACTCAACCCATTCAACTTTTAAACTATTTAATTGTTTTTTGTTGGTATCTGAAAGTTTATCAGCTACAAAAACCTTGCTGTCTCTGGCTATAACTATATCTCATCTTTAAACTTTTCAACAAGATTTTCTTGCCTGTCAGCATATTCAATCGGGTTAACGGCTTCTCCATTCAAAAAACTTTCATCTTCAAATCCTATCGCAACCCAGCGCCATTGTTTTTCCTCATTAATAACGCACTCGATCGGTTGCAAATGAACACCTGTTGAAAAAATTATTGTTTTATTTTCCTTATCCATAAATTTATTTTCCAAATCTAATTTTTTTATAAAGATTGTCAAAGATTTCGACGATTTCTTTGTCCTCGCTGACATTTTTTAAGTATCCGTCTACATCATTATATTTCAGCTCAACATAGTAATAAATGCCGTTTCTTTTGTCCTTAAAATTTCAATTTTTCAAGTTCAAGCCGTTTTTTATAATAATCAATTGCCTCATTGTAAGTTTTGACGATAAATCTATCTCGCGATATTGAATACGGCTCACGGCTTAATGTGTTTTCAATTTTTTCAATATGTTTGTCTGGTGCAAGCACATAAAAATCAGTCTGAAATTCTTTCAGTTGATACATTCGGCTCAACGATTCGCCAAGCGTGCCGATGCTATCAACAATTTCAATGGCTCTTTTTGGAAATTTATAACCCTTGCTGGAAAACCATAGCACATCAATTCTTTTTGATATGCCGTTAATTTCGGGGTAAGTAAAGTTGGGAAAGTCATCAATGGTCATTAGTTGGTTGATAAATACATTTGGCTGAAAAGCGGCTGTTGGGTCGGCACAATAGGTAATAAATTTTTCGTAATTGCCAAGCTCAACCATAACGCCTTCCATATACGAGTGCATTCTGATTTGATCTTTGCTAATTTCCTCAATTTGTTTTTCTTCTTGATATTCGTTTAACGCAAAAACGCCAAAACTTACCCTCTTAAAATTTTGTTTATTTTTAATCTCGCGATATAACACGCCACGAATACCCGCTTCCCATTCAGGAGAAACTTTTGCGGCTGGATAGTATTTTTCAATGTTGTCGTAGATATATTTCCACGAAGCAAGACCGCCATTATCCTGCATCAATTTTTTAATTGCTTCTACTTTTGTCATATTTTTTTCCTGTGTTAATTTCCTTAATATCTTTTCTTTTAATATCTAAAGCATCAGCAATTGTTTCAAAAAACAAGCCGTCGTCCCGTAATTGCTCGCATTTTTTTGAATTACTTTTAATCTCAATTGTAATTTTATTGTTTTTCATATTGCTCATTAAAAATTAAAATTTGGCATTGGATTTGATTTTATCCAGTGGACATCATTCAAAATCCAGTAGCCCATATCTTGCATAATACTTCCAACGCGAAAAATATTGTGATAAGAACCAATAACCCAAATTGTCCCATTTTTTTTCAGAACCCTTTTTGCTTCTTGAAGCCACGCTTTTGAAAATTCGTCATAATGCTCAAAACCATTAAATTGGTCCCACTCATCATCAACGGCATCAACTTTTGTATTGTTCGGTCTGTATAACTCATTTTGTAATTGCATATTGTATGGCGGGTCGGCAAAAATCATATCAAAAGTATTATCCTTAATTTTTTTCATCGCTTCCAAACAATCGCCAACAATAATTTTATTGACTATTTCCGATTCGTCTTTGAAGGTTTTGATTTTTTTGATTTCAGTATTTACATTTTTTGTGTCATTTTTTAATTCATCAACCAATTGCTTGGTAACTTGTTTTCTAATTACTGCTCCATTTATATGCTCATAGGTTTTAAACATTGTAATTTGTTCTTTTACCATTCCCTGCATTTTTTTCTTTTTCATAATTTTTCAATCACGGAACTTAATGCCCCAACTTAATGTGAAAGCGAGGGGGTTGCCGAAGAGAATTTCGCGGAAGCCGACTTAATACTTTCAGGCGGCTGAGCGAGAGACCGGCTTCCGAGCCGAGTCCGTTCTCGGAGGCAATACCCGCGCGGACATTTTACGCCAAACTGGTTATTATTTCATCTAAAGCGGCACCAGACGGCACCATAGGAAGAACATTTTCCTCTTCCTCAATAATAAAGTCCATAACAACCAATTTATCTGTTTTAAATGCCTCATTTAGAGCACTAACAACATCTTCTTTTTTTGTAATCCTTAATCCCAAAGCGCCGTAGGCTTCGGCTATTTTTACAAAATCCGGAATATAAGAAACGGGGCGTTTCATCGGAATCGATGAATCAAGACAGCCGTTAGGATTAGTCAAACAAACAGCAGAATATCTTCTTTTATAAAATAATTCCTGCCACTGCCTCACCATACCCAAGCATGCATTATTTAATATAACGATTTTGATTTTAACATCATTTAACATTGCCGTAGCAAGTTCCTGTATATTCATTTGCGTTGAACCGTCTCCGGCAATATCTATAACAAGTTTTTGAGGATTGGCAATCTTCGCTCCTATGGCAGCAGGAAGACCGTAACCCATTGTGCCCAATCCGCCGCTAGTAAGAAAATATCTCGGGGCTTTGGGCTTGTAAAATTGCGCTGCCCACATTTGATGCTGTCCTACTTCAGTTACGACTATCGCATCTCCGGCAGTAATTTCAGATATCTTTTCCACCACATATTGCGGACGCAATTTATTATCCTTTTTATATGCAAAAGAATTTTTTTTCTGCCAATCAAAAACCTTTTTAAGCCATTCGCTGTTCTTCTTTTTTGCAACAACCTTATTCAATTCCAATAAAACAATCTTAGCGTCTCCCACCACAGGTATATCCACCTCAACATTTTTCGATATCGAAGTCGGATCCAGATCTATGTGAATAATCTTGGCTAACGGGGCGAACGCTGAAAGTTTTCCTGTAACCCTGTCGTCAAATCTCGCGCCTATGGCTATAATTAAATCACATGCTTGAAACGCCATATTCGCGGCATAGGAACCATGCATGCCGGGCATAGAAAGATTAAGAGGATGGGAAGCGGGAAATCCTCCGATCGCCATAAGCGTAGTAGTTACAGGAGCATCTATTTTTTCCGCAAATTTAAGAAGTTCCTGAGACGCATTGGAGGATATTATTCCTCCGCCTACATAAATCAACGGTTGCTTAGAGCTTTTTATCAATTCAGCGGCTCTTTTTATTTGCCCTAAATGCCCCTCATAATTCGGTTTATAGGAACGGATATCAATTGTCTCCGGCCACACGAATTCAGTTGTCGCTCTTTGAACATCAACTGGTATATCTACGAGCACCGGTCCAGGTCTGCCTGTATTAGCGATATAAAACGCCTCTTTTATCGTACGCGTCAGGTCGCGCACATCTTTTACAAGAAAATTATGTTTGGTTATAGGTCTTGTTATACCTGTAATATCCGCTTCCTGAAACGCGTCATTTCCTATCAAGTGCGTTGCCACCTGCCCGGTAAAAGCCACCATAGGAATTGAATCCATATACGCTGTGGCGAGAGCTGTAACAAGATTTGTCGCGCCTGGACCGCTGGTCGCCACGCACACTCCCACTTTCCCGGTAGAACGGGCATATCCGTCAGCCATATGGCCCGCGCCCTGTTCATGCCTTGTAAGAACAAATTTTATCTTCTTTCTGTAATCATAAAATTTATCGAAAAGCGGAATTACCTGTCCTCCGGGTATACCGAAAAAAACCTCCACATTTTCTTTTAGAAGACATTCAAAAAATATTTCCGATCCTGTTTTCAACATACTTCCCCCCTCATATTATAAATAACGGGCAATCCATTTTAAAATCGCAGTTATGACAATAATCATTCTGCCTCGGCATAAAAACTTCGTCAGGAGAACTGCCTTTTTTGTAAAGTATTTCAGAAGCCCTTATTTTCTCCACTGTTTCGTCAACTAACTTTATATTTTCGCTTATTATGCGTGAAATGTCAATACCTGAAACTGCGCCGCTGCCGTTGCCTATAATATCAAAAGTAATCTTTTTATCAAAGTTTAGAAAAAATAAAGACAATTTCACAGGAGGCGTTGAAGTAATATGCCCTTCTTTACATGCCAGCCAGTAAATCGCAAGCTGCAGCTTATGGTCTTCCATTATCCTTTCATTGGGCCAAGTGGGTTCAGTTTTATAATCTATAATCTCATACTTCCCGCCGTCGAGTTCATCAATGCGGTCTATAAAACCGGTAAACAACGCCTTCTCTCCCACCTGAAGCTCAAAATATTCTTCTATCCTATACGCCTTTTTATAAGCCACTCCAGCCACGAATGATTTATAGTAACTGGTTAACATATCGACTGCGCGTTTATAATACTCTCTTTCACTTACGCCATCCTCTTCATATCCTTCACTTTTCCAGCTTTCTTTCAGCATGGAAAGCAAAGCCCTTAAACTTGGTTTTGTCATAATTCCGTCATAAGTGTAAAATTTTTCAAATGCTTCATGCACACTTGTGCCTAACGAAAAAAACGAATGCGGTTTTAATCTGATTTTGTCCACATAAACCAATCTGTATTGTCTCGGACATGTAAGATACATATTAAATTTTGAAAAAGATAACCGCATTCTTGTTTTATCCGGAATAAATCCTTTCCATACGGAACAAGAGGCTCTGAAAGAACAAAATGAACACCATTGACCTTTAACCGGCGCGAACTCTTTTCTGGCGATTCCGGTTGCCACGGATTTTACATTTTCCTCAAATTGTCTTATCGCTTCCTTTTTTAAATCAACGCTCAATTTCATATTTTCTCTGAGCAAATAAAACACAACAGAAATCTTTCTGGAAGGAAAAAGCTTTTTTGCCGCGGTGTAAAGAGACGCGGCGCGCGATTGAAGACCCCATGCGCTGGAAAGTTTGTAAACTATAACCTCATAACTGCCGTCAGGAAGAGACATAATTCTGTCAATTCTCTCAATAATCTTAACTCCTCCGATATCGGCATTCGCTTTCACTTCAAGAGCCGGCACTTTAACATTTTTATTCTTCCATGAAGGAAGTTCGGCAACCCGTTCCTTAAGTGAAGAATTTTTCTCATAAAACTTTGAGATTATATTTTTCCCTTCCTCATAACAAGCGGATGCGTCCGCCGGATTATTAAAAACAGCTGATACCCATAAACGGTCATAAACTGATAACATGTTCTCCAAAGAACATAAAGAACCGGACTTGTAAGATTCTTTCAGCACATTGGTAACAACTTTGTATAAGACCATTCCGGAATTCTGGCTTGCTGATGTTTTGGTATCAGACGCTTCCCCGACAATCGTTTGTAAATACGAAAAATTGTACTTTCTCGGGCATGTAAGATACGTGTCTACTGCCTTAAACGAAAGCGGTTTAATGTCTCCCAAATTAATACTGGTTTTAATATCTTTAAACAGTTCAAAAGACTTATTAAATACCTTATTTACACTCAACATTATGATAATTCCTTTCCATTTTCTAATCCTTTAATTAAAAGGATGCGCTATTTTAAAACCGCTCCTGTATCCGCGGAAGCAACCAGACGCGAATATCTGGATAACCAGCCGGTTTTTATTTTTGGTTCAAAATGTTTCTTTCTGTTCAACCTGAATTTTATCTCCATATCCGTTAATTTGGCGGAAATTTTTCTATTGGGAATGTCTATGGTAATCTCTTCCCCATCTTTTATAATGCCTATGGGCCCGTCTGAAGCCGCTTCCGGAGATATATGACCTATGCATGGGCCTCTTGTGCCTCCGGAGAACCTGCCGTCAGTAATAAGAGCGACTGATTCTGATAATCCCATGCCAACTATCGCGGCTGTGGGAGAAAGCATCTCTCTCATTCCTGGCCCGCCTTTAGGGCCTTCATTTCTTATAACAACGACATCTCCAGGTTTTATCTTTTTAAACAATATCGCAGACATAGCTGATTCTTCAGATTCATATATCCGTGCCACTCCGGTAAACTTCATGGCCTTAGGACTTACAGCTGATTGCTTGACAACGCAACCGTTATAAGCGATGTTGCCGAAAAGTATAGCAATGCCGCCTTCTTTGGCATAAGGTTTCTTCAGAGGTCTTATAACCTCATTGTCCCGAACAAAACCTGATTGAGCAATCTTTGAAACACTTGTTCCGGAAACAGTCGGATTATCTTTCAATAATCCTTTAAGAACAGACATAACCGCGGGAATGCCGCCAGCGTGATACAAATCCTCCATGTAGTAATTATCCCCTGCAGGCTCAAGTTTTACTATATACGGAGTCATTTTGGAAATTTTATCAAACAGAGTTAAAGGAAGTTTTATACCGCACTCATTGGCGATTGCCGGAAGATGCAAAACCGTATTGGTTGATCCTCCGAGAGCCATATCAGCAACAATCGCGTTATAAAACGCTTCAGGAGTCATAATCCTGCGGGGAAGTATATTTTTTTTGATCAACTCTATAATCCTCTGTCCTGTTTCATAAGCGATACGCTTTTTATGGCTTGACACAGCGGGGGCTGTGCCGCAGTCCGGCAATGACATACCCATTATTTCAGTTAAACATGCCATAGTATTTGCCGTATAAAGCCCCTGGCAGCTCCCCTGCCCGGGACAGGCCGCGAGTTCAAGTTCTTCCAGCTCGGTTTCCTTTATCTTTTTCGCCCTGTATAAACCCACTGCTTCAAATGAATCCCTCACAAGAGATCTTCTTCTGCCTTTATAGAAACCTGTAAGCATAGGACCAGCGGTAAGCATAATACACGGGATATTTAATCTTCCGGCAGCCATCAGCATCCCAGGAGTAATTTTATCGCAATTAGTTAGAAGCACAAGTCCGTCAAGTTTATGCGCCATCGCAACGGATTCCACGCAATCCGCTATAAGTTCTCTTGAAGGTAAAGAATAGCACATACCGGAATGACCCATTGCTATTCCGTCGCAAACCGCAGGAAGACCGAATATAAACGGAGTGCCGCCGGCGGATTCAACGCCTCTCTCAACAAACCTTTCCAGCTCGCGCATACCTATATGCCCGGGGACAAGATCGGAATAACTGGAAGCAATACCTATAAATGGTTTATGAACCGACATCTTACTAATACCTGTAGCATAAAGTAAACATCTGTTCGGAGCTCTTTCGACTCCTGTCTTGGCATCATCGCTTCTCATTTTAACCCTCCCGTGTTTTTTACTTCTTTATTTAAATTCTTCTATGTCTATTTTTTTCACACGTTTGATTTTTTTAGGCTTCTTTTTAACTTTCTTGGATTCTTCTAAAGATACTGTAAATGTTTCTTCTTCAACAGGTACTATCTTTTTTACGGGTTTCGCGCTCGGAGGAGCGTACAAAGAGGAAATCGTAACTGTGGAAATATTCCCTGATCTGTAATCTACAATAGCGTTCCGAGGACGCATCTTTTTCGTGACTGCCAACGCTCCGATAAAAATCAGCACTATTTCGAGAACTATTAATTGCGTTTGCGTCTTTGAGAATTCCATAATCGCCACACCCTAAAATAAGTTCATCCGCATATAACCGTTAAAATCTTACATACTGCTATATAAATTATGAACTTTCAATTTGTCCGTTCTAATTTTTACGACATTTTCAATCCGCTTTTGATAATTTATATTCTATGGCATCCACCATAGCCTGCCAAGAGGCCTCTATTATGTTCTCCGAAACTCCCACCGTAGTCCACTCGCTTTTTCCGTCGCCGGATTCTATAAGCACTCTTACCTTGGCGCCGGTACCGTCTGTCGGATTAATAATCCTTACTTTAAAATCCGACAGATGGACATATTTTAATTTAGGATAAAATTTTTCAAGAGCTTTTCTTAAAGCGTTGTCAAGAGCATTAACTGGCCCGTCGCCTTCAGCTGCGGCAAGCTCTTCTTTTCCTGCGACAAATATTTTAATAACGGCCTGGGAACTGAGAACCCCGTTCATATTTTTTTGTACTGAAACGGTAAATCCTCCAAGATTAAAAAACTTCTTATATTTACCGAGCTGCCTTTTTACAAGCAGTTCAAAAGATCCCTCAGCGCCTTCGTATTGATACCCCTTTTTCTCTTGATTTTTAATAAGATCCAGTATTTTCTGGGCGGAGGATTTGTCTTTTTCAAAATCTATATTCATTTCACCGGATTTCAACAAAACATTTGCCCTGCCGGACAGCTCAGATATAAGAATCCTTCTTTCATTTCCAACTGAAGAAGGTGCTACATGTTCGTAAGTGGATGAATCTCTGGCTACGGCAGATACATGTATTCCGCCTTTATGAGCAAAAGCGGAATGTCCCACATATGGCTGTCTATTATTCGGCACAATATTTGCCACTTCGCATATATATCTGGAGGTCTCGGTAAGAAACTTAAGTTTTCCTGCAGGAAGACACTCTATCCCGAGTTTTAAATTTATATTCGCTATTATGGAAGAAAGATTAACGTTGCCGCATCTTTCACCCCAACCGTTGAGAGTACCCTGAACAAGGACACACCCGGATTCTACGGCTGCCAGAGAATTGGCTACAGCACAATCGGAATCATTATGAGCGTGAATTCCCAAAGGGATCAATATTCTTTCAGTTACCTTTCTTAAAATTTCGCTGATATTTTTAGGCAGCATTCCTCCATTAGTATCGCAAAGTGTTATATTGTCTGCTCCCGCTGAAACAGCGGACTCAAGAGTTTTCAATGCATATTCCGGATTTGCCATATATCCGTCGAAAAAATGTTCCGCATCATATATAACTTCCAAACCTCTCTTTTTAAGATATCTGACAGAATCATATATCATATCCAGATTTTCTTGCGGAGTAGCGCGTATCGCATATTTCACATGCAAATCCCATGTTTTTCCGAAAATGCATGCGCAATCAGGTTTCACAGCCAATATGGCGCGCAGATTCTTGTCAGCGGAAGCTTTTATATTTTTATGTCTGGTAGATCCGAAGGCTGTAATCTTAGCGTTTTTCAATCCTATCTTTCGCGACCTGTGAAAAAATTCCACATCTTTGGGATTGGAATACGGCCAGCCGCCTTCGATATAATGTATCCCTAAAGCGTCCAGGGCGGAGGCAATTTTTAATTTGTCGTCAACTGTAAAGGTTATTCCTTCTCCCTGGGAACCGTCCCGCAAAGTAGTATCCAAAAGTTTAATTTTCATTTTTTACCTCGTGTTGCTTTTATTAAGACCAAACTCCTTATGAAGAAGATTGACCGCTTTTTGCGTGTCTTTTTCAGACACCACGCATGATATTTTTATTTCACTCGTCGAAATCATTTCAATATTTATTTTTTTATTGGCAAGAATCGCAAACATTTTTGCGGCAACACCGGGATGGCTTTTCATGCCTATTCCGACTATGGAAACCTTTGCCACATCTTCCTTATAAATTATTCTGCCGGCGCCTATATTGCACGATACCTTTTTCAGTATTGAAACCGCGTTTTTCAGTTCGCTTTTGGGAACTGTAAAAGATATGTCATTATACCTTTCCCGCGCTGCAGACTGTATTATCATATCCACATTGATATTCGCATTAGCCAAAGCTCCAAATATTTTGGCTGCTATTCCCGGCTTGTCCGGCACATCAGTTATGGATAATTTTGCCTCGTTTTTATCGTACGCTATACCTGAAACCACAACATCTTCCATAAGTGGAACCTCTCTTGTTATCAACGTTCCTTTTTCCTGAGAAAAACTGGAACGCACATGAATTATAACATTAAATTTTTTCGCTACTTCTATTGAACGAGCCATCATTACCTGGCTGCCCACGCCTGCCAGCTCAAGCATCTCATCATAAGAAATAAGATCAAGTTTTTTTACATCCTTTACCAATCTCGGATCAGCAGTGTAAACTCCTTTAACATCAGTATATATTTCGCATTCAACCGCTTTTAAAGCGGAAGCAAGAGCAACAGCTGTAAGGTCACTCCCCCCCCTGCCGAGAGTAGTTATATCATCATTCGAATTCAGCCCCTGAAAACCGGCAACTATCACTACCTTGCCTTTTTGTAGTTCTTTAATAATCTTTTGCGGCATTATTTTTCTGATTTTTGCCTTAGTGTGAACATTATCCGCATGAATCCCCGCCTGCGGACCTGTAAGAGAAATAGAATCCTTTCCCATTGAACGTATGGCCATTGAAAGCAAAGCTATAGACTGCATTTCGCCCGTGGCAAGCAACATATCCATTTCTCTCGGATCTGGCAGAAGCGTAATTCTTGTTGCCTTGGTTATAAGATCATCAGTCATATCTCCGGGAGCTGAAACAACAACCACCACTTTATAACTCTTTGATTTTTTGGCTACTCGAGCAGCTACTATTTTTATCTTTTCCGGAGTCGCGACTGAAGAACCTCCAAACTTCATTACTATAATATTATTCATTCCAGACCTCTTACAAAAAATATTTCTATTTAGAAATAAGAACACCCTTATTGCAAAAATCGCATATAATATATTTTGATTCTATGCCTCGCGCGCAAAACGCTTTTTGCATTGACCTGCCGATTCGTTCGCATTTAGTTTTCATATTTCGTGCGGCAATAGCAAGCAGCGTTGACCCGCTGCCGGACACACACACTCCGTATGCTCCATTTCTCATAGCCGCGGAAAAAACATCATCTAAGCATGGAATAAGTTTTTTCCTGTATGGCTGATGCAGTTTATCTTCCATAGCTATAGACAGTAAATCATACTTCTTTTGAATGATCGCGGAAAGAAAAAGCGCAGACCTGCTTAAATTAAAAACAGCATCTCTGTGCAGTATTTTCTTCGGCAATATTTTTCTTGCCATATTTGTCGAAACTTCGAAATCCGGGATACAAAGTACAGCCTTCAGATCAGCAGGCATCTGAAATTTTACACATTTTACGTCGGCGCCGTCATAATTACATACACATAGCCCTCCAATAAAAGCAGGAGCCACATTATCCGGATGACCTTCGAGATTAGCCGCTATTTTTATTATCTCTTCATCTGAAATTCTACCGCCGCAAAGCTTGTTAGCGGCAACCAGCCCGCCGATCCTGGCAGCTGCGGAAGAGCCCAACCCCCTTGAGAGAGGAATATTGTTGATCAAGCGGATGTGTAAGGCATAATGTGTAAAGTGTAAAGTATCAAAGACCTTTTTCATTGCTCCATAAACGATATTGCTTTTGTCTACTGGCAGAGTTTTTCTTCCTTCCCCGAGTATTTCAAAATGAATTTCCTGATGCTTACCGTTTATTGCTGTCATTTCGATCTCGTTGTAAATCCTCAGAGAAGCGCCGAACACATCAAATCCGCTTCCGAAATTTGCCGTAGTTGCCGGAATTTTTAGCTTAAGTTTCATAGTATTTTATTCATATTAAAGGAAAAATCTACTTCCCATATTTCCGGGTTATTAGAAATAGAACCCATTTTTTTTATATCTGTAATTATATTTTCTGAAACTGAATTATATTCTGGTGCCAACGAAAGGAGTATCGGTTTAATGTTAAATTTTTTCCCTCCTATGATATGCCCACCAATATCTTCTCTTGCCCAATTAATATAATATTCTAACTGTAATGCAGCAAAATTAATATTTGTCGATGATTTTGGATGCTTTAATTCAATTAACCTATACAAATAACTAATTTCGTCAATTTTTTCTATTGTCACTATATCAATCTTTTGCATGCCTGTCCCGGCAAACACTTCATTGCCAATCCAAACTATATTATTACCAAATATTTGAGGCAAAAAATTATTTTGACCTATTTTTAATTGTTGAAGTATGTACGCTTGTAAACCTGTTTCACTTTTTTTAATTTCGGCAAGCGGAATAGTTATAATATTATTTATGGTATAATTTACAGTTCCATTACCTTTTAAAATTCTATAATCACCGCTATGGAAATCCAGATCATTATGATTTAAAGAGCTTCCATTATTTATATTTTCTATCAGAGATATTAACCTTTCTGTCTCCCAAGGGAAAAGCATTGTATTACCTCTTCCCCCTTTCATTTTTCTATAAATTAGGGTCCATAATAATTCTTTCGCATAAGTTGGCAATTTATCTAAAGCTTCCCATTCAAGGACTCCGTTAGAATATACCTTATATGGTTTTATTTTTTTTCTATAAATTAATTTAACCGGCAAATTAGGATTTTTCGCATTATTACCTGTAATATGATAGACAACATCATCAACAGCCTTAAACACTCCAAAAAATCTTCCTTTTTTGATACTCCTTCCTTCTATGTAAAAAAAGATAAAATCATCTTTTTTAACCCTACAAATGTCTGCAAGAAGACCGATATTATTATCTTTTTCTCCAGAACTAACACCGACAAACATATATTTCAGATGAATCGGAAGAGATTCCTCATTGACAATAAATACATGCCCTTTCTTCATTTCTTACCTCTTTTGAAAAAACATTATGTATTCGTGCTTGAAAATGTAAAATCCGCCGCCCAATGCCCTACGGCGCCAGAGTTGTTCTGCATTTCTTTTCGCCCGGTTACCGGAAATATTTTTTATTACGATACTTTTCAGTTTATATCCGTTTTCTAAAACTTTTTGCATTGTATAAAAGCTCAAAGGCACCCATTCGCTCTGACTGTATTTATCCCCAATAATGAGCACCAAAAATCTTTTTTCATCAAGAAGTGGATAGGTGTTTTTAACGACCTGTGAAAATTTACTCAGAAATTCATCGGTAGTTTTTGCATTACACAGGTCATTAGGATTATCGCTAAATTTAATTATATCGTGATATGGCGGATGCATTATAATAAGTTGAACTTTTTCAGCATTGTAATTTTGTCTCAATGTTTTTTTTACTTTTTCTATTGTTTCAAAAACGGTATTGTCACCTTCAATTATATCTGTTTTTACCTTGAAAGGATTTTGTTCTTGTGATATAAGTTCTTTTGCTCTCTTTACCATGTTTGGCAAAAGTTCAATACCGATTCCGTTACGACCCAATCTTTTACATTCAATTAAAGTTGTCCCACTGCCTAAAAAAGTATCTAAAACAATCTCTTTCTTTTTTGTATATCTCATTATTGCCTGATGTGGAATTTGAGGAATGAAATTACCGTGATATTCTCCGCTATGAGCACCGCTTTTGTCACGGGAGCCCAACAGCCATAAACTATCGGTAATAATGTCGCCGTAATCTTTCCAATTATTCAAATCAATATCATTGAAAATCGTAGTTTTCGGATGTTCGTATTTTTTTATATCTATCGGCGATAAATCTTTTTCAACAATATATGATAAGCCCAATTCTTCACGAATTAACTCGGATTTATTTTTAATTTTATAAATTTCTTTTTTGTTTTTCTTTTTCATAACCCTATTTCTTTTATAATCTTTTTCATATCCTGGCCGAGTACTTTCGGCCGGGTTGCCGACTTTATTGCCCTGTCCGGGTCTTTTAAGCCGTGGCCGGTAAGAGTGCAGACAATAACTGGTTGAGAGTTGACAGTTGATGGTTGACAGTTTAAAGACCCCTTTTTAAAATATTTTATAAGGCCTGCCAGAGATGCCGCGGATGCAGGTTCGACAAAAACGCCTTCAAGCGCGGCCAATAATTTATATGCCTTTACAATTTCTGCGTCTGTAACAATATCTATAACTCCTTTGGATTCGTCACGCGCTGCCTCGGCCTTTTTCCATGATGCAGGATTGCCTATTTTTATGGCAGTGGCAAGTGTTTTAGGATTTTTAATCGGCTTCCCTCGGACTATAGGCGCAGATCCGGATGCCTGAAAACCCATCATATGCGGCAAAACGCAGGTATGATGTGTAAGTTTTTTCTTTGCACAATATTCTTTATACCCTTTCCAATAAGCTGTAATATTCCCGGCATTGCCTACCGGAATAAAATGGTAATCCGGCGAACAACCCAAAAAATCCATTATTTCAAATGAGGCGGTTTTCTGGCCTTCTATCCTGTAGGGATTAAGAGAATTAACAAGAGTTATAGGATAATTTTTTGTTATCTCAAGCACTATTTTCAACGCCTCATCAAAATTTCCCTTTAATGCGATAACTTTTGCTCCATGCATCATTGCCTGTGAAAGTTTGCCAAGCGCTATAGATCCATCGGGAATTATTACGGAACATTTGATGCCTGCCCTGGCTGAATAAGCTGCTGCTGAGGCGGCCGTATTCCCTGTCGAGGCGCAGATGACTGCTTTACTGCCTTCTTCAACTGCTTTGGAAATAGCCATAGTCATACCGCGGTCCTTGAAAGAACCCGTAGGATTAGCGCCCTCAAATTTAAGATATATCCGGAATTTTACGCCCATATGCTTTTCTATATTATGCGCCCGCAGAAGAGGAGTGTTTCCCTCAAACAAACTTACGATAGGCGTCTTTTCCGTTACAGGCAAATATTTTCTGTATCTTTCTATAATACCTTTATAAATCATAATAATGTTTCCCTTTCTCTTCTATTAATCCGTAAATAGCAAGCGCGACAAATATTATTCGACTATTCTTAAAACAACGGTTTTGGACTTTATTATATCCAAATCGTCAATTTCTTTTATAGCTCTTTTAACATCTCCCTCTTTGGCCAGATGTGTCAACATAAGTATAGGCACTGATTGTCCCCTTTGACGTTCTTCCTGAAAACAGGAAGATATGGAAACATGCCTTTTGCCGAGGATACCGGATATTTTAGAAAGCACTCCCGGCCTGTCCACTGTGGAGAATCTAATGTAATATTTCGAATTCATCTTACTTATATCCTGAATTTTGGTTTTCATTCTTTTATCATAAAGAACATACGGAAACTTACCGGCGGTCCCATAATAAATGTTGCGTGATAGATCTATTATATCCGCGACAACAGCACTCGCAGCAGACCCGCCGCCAGCGCCTTTGCCGTACAGCATTATATCGCCTACGGAATCCCCGTTTATATAAACGGCGTTATATTCATTTTCCACAGTCGAAAGCGGATGTTCAGTCGAAACGAATGCGGGATAAACCGCGGCAAAAATACGCTTATCCTCGGTTTTAACTATCGCAAGCAATTTCAGAACAAACCCGAATTTATCCCTTGCGTATTTTATATCCAGAGGACTTACTCTTGAAATTCCCTCTTTGTATATTTTATTCACCGATATATGACTGCCGAACGAAATAGAGGCAAGTATCGAAAGTTTTTGCGCGGCATCAGAGCCGTCTATATCAAGAGAAGGATCTGCCTCTGCGAAACCGAGTTTGCAGGCGGTTTTCAAAGCCGCTTCAAAACTCATATTTTCATCAGTCATTTTTGTAAGTATGAAATTGGTAGTCCCATTCAATATTCCCACAATGGATTGTATTCTGTTGGCAGCCAAACCCTCATGCAATGCCTGTATAACAGGTATTCCGGCTCCCACAGACGCCTCAAAATAAACAAGTACTTTTTTTGAAAGAGCAGCGGAAAATATTTTGTCCCAATTTTCAGAAATCAACGCTTTATTCGCGGTAACCACACTCTTGCCTTTTTCTATTGAATTTAAAACAATATCATTCGCAAGAGTTTTTCCGCCGATAAGTTCCACAACTATGTCTATCTCCGGATCGTTTAATACTGACATATAATCATCTGTTATGCATTTTTCAGGCAAGCCGGATTCCCGTATACGGGATAAATCCTTGTCGCAAACCTTTTTAATGTTTATTTCGCATCCTACTCTTTTTCTTATAATAGATGAATTTTTATCCAGTATGTTTATTACCGTGGAACCCACAGTCCCGCAACCTATAATACCTATATTTATCATACAATCAACTCCCTAATTCTGCAATAATATAACTGCATCTTGAATCAAGTCCGTTCATATCAGGAGCAGTTACCTCCAGCATATTAATTCCTCTTTTAAGGCGCCAAAAATATTTTTGACCGGGGGACCGTTGCCACGTTTTTTTACCGTCACAAGAAACCAAATATTCTTGATACCCATTGAGCACTCCGGAAAATTCCAGTTCAATCCCCCTCCCGAAGACGCTCTTTCTCAATACCTTTACGGCAAGTATATCCGGCTCCCAATAAAAATGCCGTATATCCGACGATATAAACTCAACCGTAGGACTTATTTCTTTTCTCTTTAAATCAGAAACACATTCGCAATTATACCATAACCTTTGCGCCACCAGATACATTATATTCCCCTTAACAATTATCTTAAGAGGAACAGACAAATGATTATTCCTTAGCCAGCAATCAAATGAGTAAAAATAATTTAAATCAGCGATGCTTCTCGATGAACCGGATACTTGATAACACATTATCGGCTTTTAAATGATTCTTATAATTATGCAATTCAACAACGCTCAAAGGAATCCCGTCTTTTTCATAATGAACATTCAAAGTCGGATCCATTAACACCCATTTTTTATAATCTCTGCTGTACACTTCAACTAAAAAATGACCGCCTGACCCTTCGGGCATTATTTCCATATACCGCGCAGGAATGCCGAAAGACATGCATGCCTGCGCGAAAACAGCGCCGTATTGGCCGCACCATCCTCCGGTTTCCTTGGACCTTATAAGTTCCAGTATAACGTTCGCGTTAAACGGAGGATACGGATTGGGATTCCCCTGCTCCCATTGTTTGTTAGTCCAATTTCTCAATGCTACAATAGTATCAAACTCGCTTTTTAAATTTCCCGCTTCGCTATCAAGGTTTTCCCGTTTTCTAAATCTTTTCAATTCCTTGTGAAAAAAGTCTTCAAAAACAAAAAATATTTTTTCGTCGCTGTCAACTACTTTTATATTGCCTATTTCTACTATTTTAATATTAAATATATTCCGGTAAATTACAAAAAAGAAAACTGCAACTAACAACGCAAGAATTATTTTTTTTATCATTTCATTTGCTTACAAATTTCTTTAACCGGATCAATGCGTCGTGAAATCTGTTGAAATGCGTGACCAAAGCGAAACGCAAATATCCCTCGCCGAAACTGCCGAAACCGACGCCAGGCGATGCAGCGATACCGGTTTCCTTCAACAATTCTTCAGAAAAAGCGAGAGAACCCATGCTCTTAAATTTTTCAGGAATCTTCGCCCAAAGGTACATAGTGGATTTCGGCTTTTCCACAACAAAACCGAGTTTATTTAAACCGTCGCAGAATTTATCCCGCCGTTTCTTATATTCTTCCATTGTATCCTTATTGATTTTCTCGTCTGAATTCAAAGCATGCACAGCGGCAAGCTGCAAAAATGTGGGCACTCCGTAATCAATAAACGATTTGAATTTTTCAAGCGGAGCCACTACCGAAGGATTACCGACGCAAAATCCGATTCTCCAGCCGGCCATATTATAAGTTTTTGACAGCGAGTAAAATTCAACGCCCACATCTTTGGCGCCGGGAGTTTGTAAAAACGAAGGCACTTCATAATCTCCGAAAACCACCTCGGAATAGGCATTATCATGGCATACGATAATATCATATTTTTTGGCAAATCTCACAACTTCCTTAAAAAAGTTATCGTCTTCTATTACCGCAGTCGTCGGATTATTCGGATAATTTAAAAACATCAGTTTCGCTTTTCTGGCAACCTTTTCCGGTATTTTTGTCAAATCCGGCAACCAACCGTTCTCCGGAAGAAGAGGCATATCATAAATTGTTCCTCCGGCAAGAATCACCCCGTTAAAGTGAACAGGATAAGCGGGATTGGCGACAAGCACAGTTTCGCCGGGATCAAGCCATGCCATACACATATGAGCAATGCCTTCCTTTGAACCGATAAGTACGAGCGCCTCGTTTTCCGGATTTAGGTCAACATCGAATCTCTTCTTATACCAGTCGCATATCGCCTTTCGAAGTTTAGGCATTCCTTTTGCCTGAGGATATCTATGCGTGCCCGGATGATTTTTTACCGTATCTACAAGGCAGTTAACTATTCCTTCAGGCGTAGGCAAATCCGGATTTCCCATAGCGAGATCAATAACATCGTTTTTTTTCGCGTAGGCATCTTTTTTCAAACTATTTATTTTAACAAATAAATATGGCGGTAAAGCACTTAACTTCTTTGAATATTCCTTCATAATATCTCCTCCAATAACAACACAGACAATTTTTGCTTATTATATGCATCAGGAACGATGAATCGCGAATAAAAAGTTCTTCGCAAAATTAAATGCGCCTGCTATACAATAGCAAAAACGACAGAACAAGACCAAAAAGGATGTTAACGCGGGAAAACCCATTATTCATAAAAAATTTAATTCCTTAGATACAGCCATCAACCAAAATGTTTTTCCAAAGCAATATCGCAGCTAAATCTTATCAATCAATAAACAGCAACGATATTTTTCAATGAATTTTCTATGAACAGCAAGAATATATCCGCGCAACCTTTCCCAATACAACTCTCGCTTTTATTTCTTCTTCTTCCAATTCTCCGGTCTTAAAGATCTGACTGCTGCGCCAGTAAGCCACATTTCGGAATTTCTCATTCTGCTAAGTTCCTTTTCTAATTTTTCTTTATAATCAGAGGCGCTGTTACATTTAAGAGTCCTTGCTGTTTCCGTGCCATCTTTAACTTTCTTATAAAGCTCTTCGAACACAGGTTTTACCGCTTTTTTGAATTTAGGCAGCCAGTCCAACGCGCCTCTCTGTGCTGTAGTGGAACAATTAGCATACATCCAATCCATGCCGTTCTGCGCCACAAGACGTATCAAACTCTGGGTAAATTCTTCAACTGTCTCGTTAAACGCTTCGCTTGGATTGTGTCCATGCTTTCTAAGAAGATCGTACTGCGCTTCAAATACTCCTGCTATAGCACCCATTAGAGCGCCTCTTTCTCCTGTTAAGTCGCTGTAAACCTCTTTTTCAAATGTCGTGGGAAATAGGAACCCCGAACCTACAGCTATTCCAAGAGCAAGCGTTCTCTGCATTGCTTTGCCTGTAGCGTCCTGAAATATTGCGAAACTGCTGTTGATTCCGCTTCCGTTCAAAAAGTTTGCCCTTACAGAAGTTCCTGATCCTTTAGGAGCAACCAATATAACATCAATATCTTTCGGCGGAATTATCTTTGTCTGTTTTTTATAAACTATTGAAAATCCGTGCGAAAAATAAAGAGCTTTCCCTTTAGTAAGATGTTTCTGCAAAAACGGCCAAAATGCCATCTGACCAGCATCGGATATAAGATACTGAATTATACTCCCTCTCGACGCTGCTTCTTCAAGAGAAAAAAGCGTTTTCCCGGGTTTCCAACCGTCGCGGATCGCTTTATTCCAATATGATTTTTCTTTGGGATTTTGTCCGATTATAACATTAAAACCATTATCCCTCATATTGAGAGATTGCGCAGGTCCCTGTACCCCATATCCAAGCACCGCAATCAATTCGTTCTTGAGAACTTTTCTTGCCTTTGAAAGGGGAAATTCGCTTCTCGTAACAACATTTTCCATAACTCCACCAAAATTAATCTTAGCCATTCTAAACTACCTCCTTTATAATTTTACTTCTTTTCCATTGATAAATATTCTATTCAACATCGCATTGCCTTTTTTGCCGACAACCGCTTCGACGGTCACCCTGTTTGTTCTGCCGGAATTCAGCGCTTCCTCGATCTCCTTGCCTTTACCCTCCGGCACGTAGTAATTTTCTATACCGTATTCGACCTCCCTGCTCCATTTTTTCATTTTGCCTTTTATCACTATGCCAGTCCCGGACAAATCGCCTTTGAGCATATCTCTCGGGTCAACCGGTACCGTTTCAAGCATAATCTTAGCGCCTGTAGACAGCAATTGCTGCTTGTACCATATGAGCCCAATGGCGATAACAACCCATATCAGCGCAGTACCGAATAATATGTATTTTTTATCTACTTTGCCGCCCATTTTTCTATTACTCCCCTTCTTGTTTTTTCAAGGTACGCGCCGCCGATTATCATCAAAAGGCCGCCACCGATAAAAAACCACGACTTTTCCTTAAGCTCCCAGAAGATATCAAAATACCGCGTTACTATGAACAAAATAAAAATTAGTATCCCGGAATTGAATATTTTTCTGTTCTGAAGCTCGACTCCGTAAAACACGCTTATCACCGCAAAAAAAACAATAAGAAGGTTCATTACCACCGTTGAGGCAGTCACCTGCTGCTGGTAAACAAGCACAAATAGATTAGCCAGTATCGCGGCGGAAATCCCCGTAAGGAGAAACATTCTCGGTTTTTCCGAGAAATATTTTTTTGCCGCCAAAAGCGAAAACATGACGAAAGCAATCAGAAGAAGCGCAAGATCCGCAGATAGAAACAGTTTTGAATTGCCTGCATGCCCGGTTTTGATATAGCTTTTAAATGAAAGAACATACGCGCCGCCTAACACTGTTACGAAACCGAATATCTTATAAACATCCGCCAACGTCCTGTCTCTATCAAGGTGAAAAAGTCCCACAAGAAAAAGCACTATTCCGATTGACGACTGCATCACCGTAGTTGTTATAATCCCATAGGTATAACCGTAAAGTTTTGAATATTCGTAAAAAAATCTGGTGGAACCACAGGATGAACGCGCATATAGAGATAAAAAGATTTAACGTAAGCCGTTCTCTGTAAGATACTACAAACACGGCAGCCAGCGGTACAAGCGCAAAATAGTTCGAGATATCCCTCGCTATGCCAAACGTAATCTGCCATGCTGCCAGCGAAAGCGTCGCGGCGTATATGTACACAGGTTCTTTTCCCTTGAAAAAATACTGGGCGAATAGAAAAACACCGATAAAGAGCGCCAGCCATTCATGCTTGCCGAACGGACAGTAGTATGCCGCAATCAAAACGAATAATGTGTTCATTATCAATCCGGGCTTGAAATCACCAGACATAGGAATTAACGCACCGAATACCAGAACCGGATACCAGTAGTTCGGCCTGTCCATGCTGATGCTGTACATGAAATACCATGCTATAAGCAGGACCGACGCGAGCATAAACGTGTATCTGTTTTCAAAGAAATGCGCCATAGGCAGTATGGGAAGCGCCCATAGAATCATTATTATCCAGTTGTCCGACGCCGGCACGTTGTAAATCTGGCAAATAAGTATAAGGCTCGCGCCCCATAATATCGCGGATAGAAAAAACAAGTTTTTGCCGAGAAACCTGTACCCTTCTTCTTTGTAGCTGTAATAATACCCTGAGCAAAGAGTAGCCACTGAAACAAATAAAAGGCCAAACGTTCTTATCGCAAGAGGAATCTTGTGCCAGTTGGCTCCGACGAGAAATATTACGCCGAGTCCGACAAAAATCGCGCCTATTAAAAGAATTGCCTTTATGGCATCTATTCTTTTAGCCGGTTTAGCCCGTTTAGCGTTGTATTCCGAAAGTATCGCTTCGCCCTGCTGAACTGTTATTATATTTTTGTATTCCCACAAAGGGACCTGTTTACCGATCCACCTGCGGTAAAGGGCTTTGTTTCCTGTGGCCACTCTGTAAATACCATAGCCCAGGAGCAGAAGCAATATGATAACTATTAATAAAATCATGTCTATTCTACCTTCTTGAATTTCCGTTTTCCGACCTGCAGCAGCAGCTCACCTTTTATTTCGATATTCTTATTATCGTCTATTTTTTCGTCGTTTATCTTAACTCCGCCCTGTGTTATAAACCGTTCTGCCTCTTTTTTACTTGCGGCGAGCCCCGCTTCCAGTATCAGTTCCGCAAGGCGCATCGAAGGCTTTGATGCCTTATGCGTTTCTATTTCCGAAGGCACGCCTTTAGAAACAAATACCTTATTGAATTCATCTTCCGCCACTTTTGCCTCAGAATCGCTGTAAAATTTAGATACCATAGAGTGTGCCAGGCGAACCTTTGCGTCCTTGGGGTGAAGTTTCTTTATGTCTTCGAGATTCTCCTGGGTAAGCAATTCGTAATACCTGTACATCAGGTCGTCGGAGATAGACATCACCTTGCCGAATATTTCAGCGGGCGGCTCTGAAACCCCTATATAATTTTTGTAGGATTTGGACATCTTTTTGACACCGTCCGTTCCTTCCAACAAAGGCATTGTAATAATAACCTGGGATTCCTGTCCGTAATCTTTTTGCAAATCACGCGCCATCAAAAGATTAAATTTCTGATCAGTGCCACCGAGTTCCACATCCGCCCCTATGCTGACTGAATCATAAGCAGTAAGCAAAGGATATATGAATTCGAGCATAGCGATATTCCCTCCGGTAGTATATCTCTGGTTGAAATCCGCGCGGGCAAGCATCTGCGCCACAGTTGCATGTTTGGCAAGTTCCAATAATCCGTCCAGTCCCATTGAGTACAGCCATTCGCTGTTGTATCTGACTTCTGTTTTGGATTTGTCCAATATTTTGAATACCTGTGTCTGGTATGTTTTAGCGTTCGATAGAATTTCTTTTTCTCCGAGAACAGGCCTCATTTCATTTCTGCCTGAAGGATCCCCGATGCGCGCTGTAAAATCGCCTATGATGAACACCACCTTATGTCCCAAATCCTGAAATGTTCTTAATTTATTTATAACAACAGTATGCCCAAGATGAATATCCGGAGCAGTAGGATCCACACCGAGTTTTACAGTCAGTCTCCGTTTGGACAAGAGTTTTTTAATCAGGTCCTGTTCCGAAATAAAATCCACTGCCCCGCGTTTTATCAAGGCGAGAGTTTCTTTAAAGTCCATAGTTTTTTTATTATATAAAATATAAAAATAAAATCAAGAAAATTATTATGGGCCGGATTTACCTCGCCTAATTGTGTTTTTTAAGACAATTTTACTTGACAAATTTTCATTAAAAAATAAAATTAAACTGAATTTGTCTGAATATATTCGGAGGTTAATATTGAAAAAATGGATTTTTCTCGCATTTCTGCTCGTATTTTCCTATATCTCAATTGAACGACTAATCAAATATCTCGGCGATATCCCGGATCCCGCGCGGCTCTCGGATTATACGCCGTCGCTTACAACAAAAATATATGACATCAAAGGGGAAATAATAGCGGAACTGTTTACGGAAAAAAGGACGATGACCCCGTTTTCCCAGATTCCTAAAAATATGGTAAATGCCATTGTCGCTATAGAAGACACAAGGTTTTTTAAACATTGGGGTATAGATCCCTACAGGATAGCCGGAGCTGCAATAGCCAACCTAAAATCCGGGAACAGGTCGGAAGGCGGATCAACAATTACCCAGCAACTGTCCAAATGGATTTTTCTTTCCCCGAGAAAGACCTTCGCCAGAAAAATAAAAGAAGCAATTCTTTCTATTCAACTTGAACGAGATTATTCAAAAGAAGAAATACTCACGATGTATCTCAACGAAACATATTTCGGCAGCGGCGCGTACGGCATATCCACTGCCGCAAAGATATATTTTTCAAAAGATGTGAAGGATCTTAACCTGGAAGAATGCGCACTGCTTGCAGGTATCTTAAGAGCGCCGTCGAATTATTCTCCTTTTATTAACCCTGAAAAAGCCAAACATAGAAGATCGATTGTCCTTTCAAGAATGCAGGACGTGGGTTTTATAACGGAAACGGAAAGAAAAAAAGCCGATGAAGCGCCGATATCTACTCAAGCGTCAAGAATAACCGCAAAATTCGCGCCTCATTTTATAGATTATATCAGACAAACACTGGAAAAAAAATATGGAAGCCGGCTATACCAGGGCGGACTTGAAATATATACTACACTTGACAAAAAAATGCAAATTGCAGCTGAAAGTGTTTTTGAAAAACATCTTTCGGAATTCGATACAATAGTAAAATCATCCATACCTGTTGAAGGAGCGCTGATATGCATAGAAACAAAAACAGGAGGAATAAAGGCGCTTGTAGGCGGAAGAAATTTTCGCACCAGTCAATTTAACAGGGTTCTGCAGGCAAAAAGACAACCTGGCAGCGCATTCAAAATATTTGTGTACACAGCAGCAATTGAAAACGGTTTTACTCCTGCTACAATAATAGAGGACACCCCTGTCACTTATTACAATAACGGAACAGACTGGGAATTGCTTTCAGGAACAACTGATTTTTCCGATGTGCAGGACAAGGATTTTCTTGATGAAATTCTAAGAAAAGACGCGGAATCTTTGACTGCAGCGGAAAAGATATTATGGCAACCTAAAAATTATATGAATACTTTCAACGGACCGGTTCTTTTAAGAAAAGCATTTGAACAGTCCTTGAATATCAGCGCAATAAAAGTGACTGAAGCCATAACACCTGCCACTGTTGCCTATTATGCAAAATTAATGGGCATAGAATCAAATTTAACGGAGACCATCTCTCTCGCATTAGGTTCTTCTGAGGTAACTTTAAAAGAAATTACTTCAGCTGTAGGATGTCTGGCAAACTCCGGCATTAAAACCAATCCGTATGCTGTAATAAAGGTGCTGGACAACAAGGGCCGGGTCTTGGAAGAAAATTTTCCCTCTGAAATAGATGTGTTAAAACCGCAAACAGCATACATTATGACAAATCTTTTAAAAGGAGTGGTACAAAACGGCACAGGCAGAAATGCCAGACGTTTAAAACGGCCGGCAGCAGGAAAAACAGGAACTACAAATGATTCTGCGGATGCGTGGTTTATCGGTTATACGCCTCAACTGGTTTGCGGAGTCTGGGTGGGATATGATGATCGCAAGAGTTTAGGCCCGAAAATGACTGGAGGAAGAGTGGCATGCCCTGTTTGGACTGATTTTATGTTAGAGGCACTAAAAGGCCAGCCGAAAATTGATTTTATCCCGCCGGAAAACATAATATTTGCCAAAATCGATTCCCAAACTGGACTCCTTGCGCTCGGAAGATCACGCAATGTATATCTTGAAGCATTCATCAAAGGAACTGAACCGCGAAAATTTTCCACAGGAAAAATATCCCGTTTTTCAGAATCAACAGCAGATACTGAAGTCACTATTTCATCGGATTCTTTGAATGAACAAGAACAGGAACCGGCAAAAAAATATTCCGACGGAGGAGGATTCTAAGGAGACCATTTATGAAAATCAAATCTATAACAGCAGAGAAAAACGCCATTATATCTATAGCGGAAATGATGTGCGCGGCAGCGAGAACAGCGCCGAAAGCCAAAGGTGTTGACAACATTGAAACATTGATTTTAACAGAGAAAGACAAGAGAAATCTCGTAGAAAAGATGAGAAAAATAGCAAAATTCGGATACAGAACAAACACATTTATGCGCGATGCGGATTGCATATCCAAATCATACGCGGTTGTATTAATCGGCACAAAAACTTCTTATCTGGGGTTGGATTGCGGATTTTGCGGATTCACAACCTGCCAGAATTGTATGAACGCAAAAGCCGCATGCGCGTACAATGCAGGAGATCTCGGCATTGCAGTATCTTCAGCGGCCTCGGTTGCCGCGGCATTTCACATAGATAACAGAATTATGTATACGGCAGGATTCGCAACTGTAAAATTCAAAATACTCGGCGCAAATGTTAAAATTGCTTTTGGCATTCCTCTTTCGACTACAGGAAAAAATATTTTCTTCGACAGAAAATAATTATTGTTCAAATTCATAAAACAGATTTGCCATTACGGCTATGGCAGCCGTTTCCACACGAAGAATCCTTTTGCCGAGAGATACGGGAACGATTCCGTTTTTTTCGGCAAGTTCTATTTCCACATTTGAAAATCCGCCCTCAGAGCCCACAAACAGATTAATTACGGAAATATTTGAACCGATATGCTTAAGAACCTGTTTCAGAGAGGTTTCCTGCTCGCATTCCCACGGAATTATTGAAATATACCTGCTCCCTGAAAAGGATTCGTTTCCCGTAATACGCGGCACAGCGTTTACGGCATCCGCAAATTTGGTCGGATTGACAACTTCCGGAACAAGTATCCTTCCGCATTGGCCTGCAGCAGAAACCGCTATTTTCCTCCAACGGGATAGTTTGCCGGATATTTTTACCGAAGACAAATCAAAACTCGACCTTTCGGAAATAACAGGAATAATTTTATCCACACCGAGCTCCGTGCTTTTTTCAATTATAAAATCAAACTTTTTAAATTTCGGTATCGATTGAAATAGATTAATCTTTATTTTTGACTCTATGTCTTTACGAATTTCCTCAACAATTTTCAGTTTAACCGCAGGGCCGGAGTTGAATAACAAAAATTCCTGTATTAACGCCTTAAATTCTTTTCCCTTCCCGTCGAACAATAAAACTTCTGCTCCGATATCAAACCGCAATACATTTTTTATGTGATGCGCTTCAGAGCCGCTGATTATAACACTCACATCGTCTATATTTTCAATATAAAATCTGCGCATATTTATTTTCAATTTAACCGAATACTTATTTTACAATTATTGTCGTATCTTTATGAAAAACCGCGGCATCGTTTAAATTATTCCGTATGTAAAGCGCGAAATAACCTTGTCGAATATTCCGGTTCTGTATCTCAGGCCCGTTTTATGATGACATAATTACCCAGAAAAAATAAACTGCCGCACTAACTGAAAAAATTATCTGCAAAAGAATCACAGCGAAACTGCATATTACTGTACCCACCCCGGTTTTCAATGCTGCAACAGGAGATTTGTTCGCCAATAACTCACCTATGAAAGCGCCGAATAAAGCGCCGACAAAAATTCCCATAGGAGGAAAAAATATCATCCCGCTGATACTTCCGGCAAATGCTCCCAATATTCCGTGTGTGCTTGCACCCAAAAATTTCGCGCTCAAAGCAGGCATCAGATAGTCAAGAATAAAAAGTAATATCAACGCCAATCCAAAAATTAAATATACGGATAACGGCACGGACCCGGGGAATATAAAATGCAAAGACAATAAACCGAAATAACTCAAAACAGGACCAGGAAATGACGGGATCAAACTTCCGACCACTCCGGATACGACTAAAAACAAACCAAGCGCGATTAAGATTTTCATAATTTACCGATTAAAAATTGAATTAACAATCATATATCTATGGATTTGCCTACGACCTGCGAATATACAACTCTTTCACACTCTTTTAAACCCACAAGATTATGAAGTTTATTCCTGTCAACAAAACTGATTATCACAGTGCTTAAACCAGCTGCATCGCAATAAAGATAAATATTCTGACTGATAAAACCCGCGTCTGTACAGGAAATAAACCATCTACGGTCATCATTCGTAAAAAGAAAACTACTCAGTTTAGAATAATCGGAAACATAAATAAGCCCGACTGGTGCGGAATGCATCATCTTTTGAGTGCCGATATGTTTTCTAATGTCTTTTGATGATATCAGCATCAAATTATGATTGTTTTCATCGTAACGAAAAATTCCGTTTTTCAAAGCAATATAAATTTTTATTTCCTGCGAATTGCATGCGGACGGCGCTGTCCTTTTGCTTTTAATCCTATTTGTTTGCTTTTGGGTAATTCCACACCATGCCCATAGAAGATTGGAAATTTCCTGGCTTGATAAAGGAACCTTCTTCCATTTTCTTATTGATCTGCGAATAGCCAAAGCTTTCATCAACGGAAAATTAGAATCTGTCTGCTGATCTGGAAGTTTTATTATATTTGTCATTTTTATCATATATCCATGTCTATTACTCGCATTATATATTTTGTGCGACCTGAAATTGAAAGAATCTGGCAGGCACATTTTCATTTCAAATTTATTCCGGATCTTATTCTAAAATATTATCAATGCCGTATTATAAATTACACAGTAGCCGGCAATATAACTTCTTTTAACACGCTGTTTCTTAAAGAATATAATAAAGGGTAAAACCTAATTTATTAGATACAAAAAACTTGCGTAAAACTATGGCATCTCTTGAAAAATTATTTCAGACAAAAAATTAACTAAGTGATTATATCCGGTACAAATATACACTTACCAGTCCATTAAATAAACCAAAGTTTTGCGACAAATAAATTTTGGTGGAGGTGAAGAGATTTGAACTCTCGGCCTCCTCGTTGCGAACGAGGCGCTCTCCCAGCTGAGCTACACCCCCATTTATTTATTTTCTGTCTCGGTAAAAAAACCGGTTATATTTTCAAAGAAACCGCTCTATGAACGCCGCGCACAAACGAAATACTTATTGAAATATCTTACCGGATTTCAATGCTCTGCGTACATATCTATTTTTTTATACCATATTTTTTCAATTCTGTCAATATTCAGACGCGCTTTTCTTGAGGTTAGGGTGATGTAAAACAAGAAAAAGAATAACATTGTTCAGTATCCGCATAAAAAATATCCGCAACGGAATTGCTGGTACGGTTTTTTTACCGATTTATAATTTTACAGACGATACAATTAATAAATGAAAAAATTAATTTACAATTCTCAAAGATATAAATTCTAAAAAAAATTGTTTTTTATTGACAAACAAAACAATGATTTATATAATAAAAAGTTAAAAAAGGAGATGCCGATGAAAAAACCTTTGGAAAAATGGGTTGAACAGCAGGCGGAACTTACAAAACCCGACAGGATTCACTGGTGCGACGGTTCCGAAGAGGAAGCAAGAAAAATAGTAGAATGGGGTATCAATAAAGAAAAAATCAACGGCACTCCGGTTTTCCAAAAATTAAATCAAGAAACATATCCGAATTGTTTCTACCACAGAAGCCACCCGACTGATGTAGCGCGCACAGAACACCTTACTTTCGTATGTCATACCAACAAAAACGCAGTAGGCCCGAATAATAATTGGATGGATCCCGCAGAAGCAAAGGCAAAACTCACTAAACTTTCCGACGGCTGTATGAAAGGCAAAACAATGTATGTATTGCCTTATATGATGGGACATCCTGATTCTCCATATTCCAAAGCATGCGTGCAATTGACTGATATATCCTATGTCGCCATAAGTATGAGAATAATGACCCGACTCGGGAAACATGTGCTTGAGAAGATAGGAGACACAGAAAATTTTGTCAAAGGGTTGCATTCTGTGGGAGATTTTGATACTGACAAACGATTTGTCATGCATTTCCCTCAGGAAAATTTGGTTTGGAGCATCGGCAGCGGATACGGCGGCAATGCATTACTCGGCAAAAAATGTGTCGCCTTAAGAATAGCATCGGCATTAGGACAAAAAGAAGGCTGGTTGGCTGAGCATATGATTATCATTGGCATCGAAGATCCGAAAGGCAACATAACTTATGTGGCTGCTGCGTTTCCAAGCGCATGCGGAAAAACCAATCTTGCTCTTATGCAACCTACGCTTCCCGGATACAAGGTATGGGTTTTGGGCGATGACATAGCATGGCTTAACATAGGTCCTGACGGACGCTTATGGGCGATAAATCCGGAAATGGGATTCTTTGGAGTTGCTCCCGGAACTTCCTTAAAAACAAACCCTAATATGATAAAAACTCTGAAAGCCGGAAGATTCTTCCCGACTCTCTTTACAAATACGGCTCTTGACACAGACAAACAGGAACCGTGGTGGGAAGGCATGGACGGAGACATTCCCCGTAATCTGCTTGATTGGCAGGGAAATAAATGGACGGGGAAACCCGGAGAAAAAGCGGCGCATCCTAATTCCCGCTTCACAGTTTCAATAACTCAATCGCCAACACTTTCAAAAGAATTCAATAATCCAAAAGGGGTTCCCATTTCGGCAATAATATTCGGCGGAAAAAGGACAAGAACAATGCCATTGGTATATGAAAGTTTTAATTGGCAGCACGGTGTATTTGTGGGCGCGACATTAGCGTCGGAAACAACCGCGGCAGCCACACATCAAATAGGAGTGTTAAGAAGAGATCCTATGGCTATGCTTCCTTTCTGTGGCTACAATATGGCAGATTATTTCAAACATTGGTTGAATATGGGAAATAAAATGACAAATCCGCCAAAAATATTTTATGTCAACTGGTTCAGAACGGACGAAACAGGAAAGTTCCTGTGGCCCGGATACGGCAACAATATACGCGTAATAAAATGGATAATAGACAGAGCGGCAGGCAAAGAAAAAGGCGCCGTAAAAGCTCCCATAGGATATTTACCGTCTGAAAACGGGCTGGATATGGCAGGGCTTAATCTGGATGAAAAAACGCGTAAACATCTTTTCGATATAAATCCTGAAGAATGGGCTCATGAACTTGACGACATAGAAAGGTTTTTGTTAAAATTCGGGGATAAAGTTCCGCAAGAATTATGGAATGAATTACAGGAACTTGAAAAACGCCTTTAATAAAATAACCGCTGAAATTTTTCTATTTCACATTTGACATCAGCAGCACTTACAACTGCAGAGATGGCACATACGGCGTCCGCACCGGCTGATACCACATCAAAAGCATTGGAAAGGTTAATTCCGCCAATTGCAGCCACAGGAAGTTTTGATACCTTTTTTATTTCTTTAATCAATTCTATACCTGCTGGCGCACCAGCATCTGGCTTTGTTCCGGTATGAAACACAGGGGAAACCCCCAAATAATCGGCACCGTTATTTTCGGCCTCAATGGCTTCAGGCACATTATGCACTGTTACACCTATTATTTTATTCCCGCCCATAATACGCCGTGCTGTTTTTAGAGGAATGTCATCCTGTCCGAGATGCGCGCCGGCGGCATCCACGGCCAGTGCAATATCTATCCTGTCGTTAACGAGAAAAATCACACCCGAGCATATATTTTTTATTTTTATCGCTTCTTCGTACAACTCTTTTGAAGTTCCGGTTTTATTTCTGTATTGAATTACTTTTGTGCCGGCAAGAATCGCATTTTTGATATCGCTTAAATTTCCAGCTTTACTCAAAATGGAATCAGTTATAAAATAGTATCCCTTTATATTCATAAAAAACTAATTTTTGACCGGGATTCCAACGTATCAGAATTCAGATTATAAACAGCGTCATAAAGCATTTCTTTAAAACTTCCGGGCCCTTTTGCCGAGGACGCGGCTATTTCCGCTGCTATTTCGAAGCAACATAATCCGGCGGCAGAGGCATAAACCAAATTGTTCTCTACCGCGCAAAAACTTCCTATTACCGACGAAGCCATACACCCTGTTCCCACTATCTTTGCCATCATAGGATGCCCGTTGGATACCATAACCGTAATTTTACCGTTTGTAATTACATCCTTTTCTCCTGTTATAACCACAGTGCACTTTTTGGACAATGCCAGATCAATCGCTATTTCGCATATATCTTTTCCCACTTCAGCGGCATCCACCCCGCGGGTTTTTACATCCTCTCCGTCTATCCTTGCTATTTCGGACGCATTGCCTTTTATAACGCTTATTTTTACGGATTTTAAAAGTTCGAAGCATTTATCATCGCGCATTTTTGTAGCGCCTGCTCCGCATACATCAAGAATTACTGGAATCCCTTTTTGGTTGGCTGAACGAGCCGCTATTTTCATCGAATCAATAAAATCTGCGGTAAGAGTTCCTATATTAAGAACAAGAGATGAGGCGATGCCTGCCATATCATACACTTCCTCCGGAGCATGCGCCATCACCGGAGAAGCGCCAAACACCTTGGCAATATTCGCGCAATCGTAAATTGTAACCCAGTTTGTAAGATGATGAACAACAGGACGGTTCTCTCTCACTTTTTGCAGTAATCCGTAAATATCTATGCCTTTTTTCATACTGATACACTCCTTCTTTCAATATCCTGTAATCTTTCTTAAATACGCCCACCCTATAAAAAAAAGAAAAACAGTAATCAATAAAAATAATTCCTGCTTTTTTATAAAACATCTCTTTTTTTTCATAAGATTAAATATAATTGAATATTCTGAATTAAAATCAATAAAAAAATGGGCAGGGGAGGATTCGAACCTCCGTAGGGCACAGCCCGACAGATTTACAGTCTGTTGCTTTTGGCCGCTCAGCCACCTACCCATTTGCGTCTCAATTTACTTTTTTAACCGTTTTTCCGTCAATGAAACAGCTTTTTTCTATGAAGAACATTGCGGAACTTGAAAGAACCTGAAAGAACTAAAATGACAGTTTATGGTAGCAAATTAGTAGATTACTTTTATTATGAAATTACGCTTCAATATCTCAGAAAAACCTTGTTTTAAGCAAATAACTGTTAATTTCATTTTTTCATCCCCTGCACAAGTCCAAACCATCATCTTTTATAGATACAATCTTTGTATAAGCGCAGCTAACTTGCTTTTACGATAGTGCTGTGCTATCAGGTTTTGATTTTACCAGATTATTTTTCTTTTGTCAAGGTTTTTTTCGGCAAACTTCCCAACGCTATTTATTTTCCGGGAACTTCTCATCTGCCGGCACACCGCCCAAACCCCAGTTCCCTTTTTCAACTTCGCTGATGACCACCTGAACAGCTTCTGGCGGACAGTCAGTTTATTCAACAACAGCAGAGGCTAAATTTTTAATCAATCCCTTCTTCGTTCCCTTATCCCCTGCCCTTTTACACCTGCCGGCAGGCAGGAATCAATCTTCACAAAAGGCATAGTGCGTTCTCCTTATCTGACAAAAAAAATAAAAGCGTAATACTATTCAAATTTAACAGGATTATCCATTTCATTTACCAGATGCTTTCAAATGTTTTAGAATGTGTACCGATTGCACGTAACTGAATTTCGGTGGCAATGCGTTGCCAATCAGGAGAGAAATTGAAGTCTTGGAAATCTCTGCCGGGAACTTATATTTTTTGGGGAATGTTTGCAAAAGGGCGGCTTCACGAGCGGTAATCGCGCGATTTTTCTGAGGATGTAGAAATCTACCTTTGGAGGGGTTCAGACATCCGCCAGTTATAGTAGATGAATAGTCATCCCAGCGTAACCGGCCGTATACGTCCTTGAAACCTACACCGACTTCTTTATGACATTCGAGCTCATATTCTTTCGGCAAATCGGTGCGACTTCCGCCATTCTTCGGGGTCGCCATTATTCGCTTCATCACCTCCGGGGTATGAGATGCCACTATACGATGAATGGGGTCTTTGGTTTTGTAGATAGCTTCTATATGCCCGATCATATCTCGGACAGTCACTTTTTCTCCGGTAGCTTCGGCAATTTCGAGATTGCCAAGCAAAGAACCGACTAAAACTAATCGTTTTCGACGTTGCGGGATTCCATACTTTTGAATACTAACTGGTCGGTACTTGGGATTATATCCGAGCCCACGTAATTCCCGCACGACATATTTGAACAATTTATAATTAACGAGGCCTGGTACATTTTCTAACATGATGGTCAGCGGGTTGAGTTCCTTTACGAAACGTAGATATTCCAAAATCAAATTGTTTCTGCTGTCTCGCTTGCTGCGTTTTTTATTAAGCCGGCGCATAGAAGAAAAACCCTGGCAAGGCGGACAACCAGCCAAGAGGTGTAACGGATTACCTTGAAGAATTTCTCTAATACTGGTGGTATCCACATCGCGGATGTCACCTTCAAACACTTTCGTGTCGGGGTGGTTCAAACGGTAAGCAGCGATGGAATCAGGATCATTATCAAAAGCCGCGACAACATTAAATCCAGCAGTTCGCAGTCCTTCCGAGAGGCCACCGCATCCTGAAAATAAATCTATTGCCAGATATTTTTTCATAGTGTTTATTGCGTTCTTGTTGGTTGTGTTGATGATGCTGTTGTTTGCGTTGTTGTGCTGAATTCTTCAAGAATACCTTTCAAAATAGTTTTCATCTGTTCAGGATAGTCAGGGACCCCGTGCCCACCCACAACATTCAACACATGCTGAATAACGGGCGTGAGAAACGGTTCCGAAATTGTACATATTCTTTTTGCGGGAAGCCAATGAGAATATTTCACGGCAATTTTACTCTTATCTTTCTCTGCTAACGCGGTATATTTTGCGGGCAAATCAATTCTCTGAGAAACGATGTCTTTCGGTATGGCTATAAAATGTTTTTTTTCACCGTCCAATGGCACAAAAGGTAATACAAACGGACCAGTTGCCAACTCGCCAATTTGACCCAATAAACTCGATGGTTTGCCCGGTAGCTGTTGAGATTTTACACAAATGGTCAGGATTTTTTTCAGATCAGAATTTTTATTCTCCAACGGGTGGAGTACTACGGTGTTTATTATTCCGAGATTTTTCTTCCAAAAATGTCCAAGATCGCAATCAGCGGACAAAACTAAATAAAATATGTCGTCCTTTTTTACAATATCTCCGCGTCTAACCAGGTCATCCCCAGTCTCTTTATTAAAATAAAGGCGATATGACCATACATTTGCCGCAATTGTTTCATTTGGAGTCGGCGTTCCGGCTGTTGGGTCAGGTATCTGATCAACTAAATCGTATATATCCTTTCCGGCAACCGTCATTCTGAATCTCTCAGCAAGAAAATCGACAAAATCCTTTTTTCCCCCATCTCCGACAATGACATGGTTTTTTATATCTGTAAAGTAGCAACCAAAATTGACCCCTAAAGTGCAACGAAAATTGACCCTCCCTGAAGAAAGAAGTATCCTGTT
>MWCF01000111.1 GCA_002069855.1 Elusimicrobia bacterium ADurb.Bin231
TGTTTTTTACAATAAAATCACATTCTGCGGTGTCATCATAATAAAATATCTCATGTCCGCGCCTTCTTAATTCCAAGAATACCGTATTTTCCAGCACCCTTCCATAATCTCCGGACGCCACCCTTTTACATAACCCGTTATCTGCGGTGTATATTTTTGCCGGGTTCCGGCTTCTTTTGTATGATGATTCCGCAAATTTCTTCACCTCGTATATCAACATGCTTTCCAAAAGATATTTATAATATGTGAACAGAATGTCTTTGGAAAACGGTATTTTTTGCTTGAACTGTTTATAAAAAGCTGTCAGCGAAAACTTTGCCGAGAAAGACGAGAATACCGTTTCCATAAGCAGCGACAACAAGCCGCTATTTGATATATTGAACCTCTCAACCAAATCCTTAAAAAACATCGCGTCCAGATATTCACTGATTATTTTGCGTTTATCGAAGTCGGTCTTCAAAAACAACATTTCAGGGAAACCGCCCCATTTGAAATATTCATTAAGATGCTTTTTTATTATTATTCTATTTTTTCCATAAAATGCAGATTGGTCAATTTTTATTCCCTTAAAAGCCAGATATTCCTTGAACGAAAACGGCATTATTTGTATGCTCCAGGATCTGCCTCTTAAAGTTGTTTGTATTTCTTTCGGCATTATCTTGGATGATGAGCCGGTTACAAAAACACGAACATTTTCCCGTTCCGATACTCTCCTTACGAATTTTTCCCAATCGGTTATATTCTGCACTTCATCCAACAACAGTACAATTTCTTTTCCGGCCAAATCGGGTTTTAGTTCCAGACAAGATTCTCTTAGCGTTTCAAAATCATCCGTTTTGAAATCGTTTAACCGTTCATCTTCAAAATCAACATAAAAAGCATTTGTCTTATTTTCCCTGAATAAATCATATAATATGTATGTCTTACCGCTCCTTCTCACGCCGTAAAAAACTACGACTTTATTCAGTTTGTCCGGAAAACGCAAATCGCCCCGCCCGACTATATTTGTCACTTTGTTTAAGATATAGTCCTCGTTCGAAAGTATTATCTCTTTTAATGTTTCCTTACTTATCATTGTGCGTTCCTTGATATATTCATCCTTATCACAAGGACAATATACAAAACATTCATCCTTTTGTCAAGGATAAAGTTGAGAGAACTACGGGGTTTCACTTTCGATTTTGTCTTCTCATATTCTTCGGTTCTTTCTTAAATATTGTGGAAAAACAGCATGATTTATATACGGTAAAAAGCATAAAAATGAACAGCGCATTGATTATCAGTAAAAAAGTCAATGAAACATCCGAACTTTGTTGCCTTTACCGTATGTTTTATTGCGTCGTAGTAGATTCTCAACAAGCACGATTAATGAGTGTGCCAGTAAAGTGAAGATTCAGTCAAAATCCTCTTATTATTCCACAATATTTCCACTTTAATTAAGAAAGAACCAAAATAATCCACCAAAAGCATAGACAACGGCAAAGTTACAGCCATCGATTTGGATAAAAGCGACAATATAAAAGAGGCGAGACATAGATAATAATATACTTTACCGCGGCACAGCTTAAACCTTAAGTAAAAAACAAGCGCGGATAAATAAAATATAGCGAAAAGAAGATCTTTCCTGCCGGACACCCATGCCACAGGTTCCGCGTGCAAAGGGTGGATGGCGAAAAGCAATGCCGAAATAAATGCCGCGGACATATTGCCGGATACAGATAAAAAAAATATAAAAACGAGCAGCGACACAACAGAATGAAACACGATATTTATCGTGTGGGAAACAACTGGGCCCTTTCCGCGGCAAAGGATAATTTTACCAGCGGAACATATTCGCATTGAACTGTTTTGGCAAATATCTCTTTGAAATTTCTAACGGGAAAAATATTGCCTTGGAATTCCGACGCAACAAACGCGCGGTCATCCCAGTTTACATACTCATTATGCGCAGCCAGAGAAATTGCGGCAATTGCAAACAAAACTATAAAAAAACCGCGATTATATCCATTCCAAAACGAAAAATTAATTTTTTATCCATATTTTTTTGATTGGAAATATCTATAACTTTTTATAGGCGACGCAGAAAATGACTGCCTTTTTATGATTATCTGGATGTTTAATATATTACATCACACTGCGAATCTAACATTTATAATTTTATTTCCTGGCCTTCATAAGCGGCAAAATATTCGGGAGACGATTTTTTTTCCCATTATAAAAATCTAATATTTTATCCAGTTCCGCATCAGTTCTATCCTGATTATGATGCCAAAATGCAAGTTTTTCCACACCCGCAACCTTTGCAAGTTTAACGGCATCCGTAAAAGTGCTATGCCCCCATGTCTTAACTTTTACATATTCTTTTTCAGTAAATTCCGCATCATGAACAAGAAGATCAGCGCCATCGGAAAATTTAGCGTAATCATCAAATCCCAGACCGCCGGGATGGATATACTCAAGTTCGTTATCAGTAAGAAACACGAATGTCTTCCCATTTTCAATAAACTTATAACCTATGCCTTGATTGGGATGACTTAACGGAATAGGTTTTATCTCAACATTCCCTATATAAAAAGAAGTGCTGCAATATCCCTGATACCGTATAATAACTTTTATATCTTCATATTTTACAGGAAAATAAGGAGGCCTCATCGTATGGGCAAGCATATGTTTTATTGATTTTTGGGCAAATGGGCAGCCAAACATATTTATTTTAGTACCAGAATAATAAATGGGTTTAAAAAAAGGAAATCCAAGCAGATGATCCCAGTGAGAATGCGTAAATATCATATTTATTTCTTTTGTTTTATCGGAAAGAAGACGGGTCCCCAAACGCCTTATCCCGGTACCTGCATCAACCACTATTAATTTTCCATCGGAAGAATTGATTTCCACACAAGTAGTGGAACCGCCGTATTTTATGTATTCTTTTCCTGAAACAGGTATGGAACCTCGCGCGCCCCAAAATTTTATTTTCATTTTTATTTCCCTCTATAAATTAATTTTATTAAATTAAGAGCAAATCTTCAAGCAATTACAGTAACAAATGTTGTCATTAACATCTCAAAAAATTATTTTTCTTCCACACTGCTGCAAATAGTAATCAAAGATATTTCTCCTCGCGCCCAAAGTCGCATCCTGGGTCCCCATGTGCCAGTGCCTCTATTGACAATCAAAATCATACCGTTTATATCGTATCTGCCGCTAAGAAACTTATACCTTCTGCGTATAACATATTTGAATGGCCATATTTGCCCGTTATGAGTATGCCCTGAAATCATCAAATCCGTTCCCAATGATGCTATGATATCAGTTTTTAACGGCGAATGGGAAAGGAATACAGTTGAAAAATCAGGTCTGCCGGATAAAACGCGTTTTATATCCAACTCCCCCTTTCCTGCAATACGCATGGAAGAAGTTAAATCTTCAATCCCTGCGATTATCAATCCGTCGCTAATCATTGCCCATTCGTTCATAAGAAGACGGGGATACCGGCTGCGGCAAAAATTTCGCCTGTAACATCTCTGCGATTTATTCTGGTAGTATCATGATTACCACAGGACAGCCCACACGCCCATAGGGACAGAAAGACGATGCATAACAGACGCAAATTGAGCGGGACTGCTGGAACCGTTTAAAAAGATATCAGGCAAGCGCTATACAGTCGGAGTTTAATTCCAAAACTCGATTTATCCTGGCACCAAGCCAGCGGGGACATATCATGATATCTTCGGCATGGAGATCCGCCATTACAGCAATTGTTGTGCCGAAAATAGAAATTGGAAACCCCGAATATAAAATAAATATTTTTGTACGCTTGAACGAACGCGGACTGAGTTAAATCCTCAGCATCCGCAGAATTTCCGGTCAATCTGAAAGAAAGATTAAAAATCTGTTCAGCGCATTGCCTGACGAGAGTTTCAAAAGCGTCTCTACCGCCATGTATGGCGGACATTATAATAGGATTTTCTTTATTCGCGGTTATAGACACTTTCTTCTCGCCTTTTTAGACAACATCCCGGCAAATTGGTTCCGGATTGAAAACAACCGGCAGTTGCGCGGACATAAATCAGATGGTGATGTAATTGACGGCTTTGTCCCATCTTTTGCCCAAACCGCCAAGTTGCAGAATAGATGTTAGGAGTCCGCCGGTTTTTCTGTTTTCCAGTATTCTATCCACAGTAACAGACCCAAAACCCGGGACTCTCAACAATTCTTCCCTTCCGGCTTTGTTTATATTTACAGGAAAATATTCAGGATGTATTTTCGCCCATGCTTCCTTGGGATCCATATCAATATGAAGATTGCCCTGTTCGTTAAAAGGGATTTCCTTTTCCTTAAACCCGTATTTTCTGATAAGCCAGTCCGCCTGATACAATCTGTGCTCCCGTATTAAAAGTTCCTTATTGCTAATCCGTGAAGTTTCGCCTGGCAGATTGGTATCTCCCAATCCTCGTTGGTATGCGCTGAAATATATCCTGTCCAAACGAATCCGTTTATATAAGCCCCACGAATATTCTACGATATCTCTGTCGGTTTCAGTTGATGCTCCGACTATAAACTGAGTCGTATGCTTGACACGCGCATATCTGCCTCCCGCAGAAGTAAGTTCGCTTATCTTTTTTATGGGACGCACAATATCCTTCAAATAATCTTTGTTCGTGCCAAGTTTTTTAAAATGATTTTCTCCTGCTGTTTCTATGTTTAATGACACTGCGCTCGCAAGAGAAACCGCTTTTTCTATTGCCGCCTCAGACGAACCCGGCATAATCTTTAAATGGATATACCCTCTGAATTTATTTTTGCGAAGTATTTCCGCTGTGGCATTGATTTTTTCCATAGTGTTGTCAGGGGCGCCGGAAAGTCCGCTGCTTACGAACAAACCGGAAACCTTCCCGGACTTATACAGATGCAGGAATGTTTTAGCCATTTCTTCAGGCGACAACGAGCACCTGCGCGGGTCTTGCGTTATACGTAACGGACAATAATTGCAGGTATTCAGGCATATATTGGATATGAGAGTTTTAAAAAGGAATGTTCTTCTGCCGTCCTGCATGATTACAGGATAAATCCATTTGTCTTCTTTGGAACGAATCCTATGGTCGCATTTATCCGTGCCGCACGCGCAGGCGAGATCATACACCGAGTCCTGAGAAAGTATTTTTAATTTTTCTATTGTGTCGGGCGTTCTTTTTATTAACATATGTTTTTATTGTTTATTCTTCTGGCAAAAAATTATTACGATATAATATTCCAAAAAGAAAATAAACTTCCGAATAATTTATTCATATGTACTGCAGAAAAATTTGTTATATCCGTAAAAAATAACTACTAATTGACAGAAAAGGCATTATATAATTTTTATAAAAAGATTGACCGCAGCGCCGCCTGATATCATAACTAAAGTTACTATAATAGCTGCTATCAAAACACCGAGTACGCTGGCAATGAAATATTCTTTGAAGTCATATCCTAAAAGATACGCGCCGAAACCGCCTGTATATACACCGGAACCGGGAAGAGGTATACCTATAAAAACCGCAAGCCCCAGCACTCCGTATTTATGTATATACGGCTTAATCTTTTCCTGCGTTTGTACCACAAGTTTATTGTAATATTGAGATATTATTTTAATTTTTAAGAAATATCTCATCAAATATTTTATGAAAAACCAGACGAACACTGCCAATAATATATTTGATATTGATGCAACTAAAAAAACCAGTTCCCAGGACAATTCCGACTTTAAAATTCCGTAAGGTATTGAAGCTCTAAGCTCAAGCGTAGGCACAAATGTTATCAAAAATATCAATAAAATATGCTGTATCATAAGTCGCAAGATTCTCTCTTTCTGAATGATCTCATCCGAAGGTTAGAACGTCTGACAACTAATCCCGAGTATTAAAAGATTTCCATCGCAATACACTGCGGACAATAGCTTATTATATCTTTTCGGCATAAGTTGTC
>MWCF01000112.1 GCA_002069855.1 Elusimicrobia bacterium ADurb.Bin231
ATTACTATACCGGTTACAAAGCAACGAAAGTAGGAGAAGACACCATTATGATGGCAGAACCGGAAAAAGCACTTACGGATTACTTGTATTTTGTGTTTTTAAAAAGGAAGGAGCTGAGCGAACGCCTCAAACTCACAGGGATTAATAGAAAAATATTCGCCAGCTATGCTGGCATGATACGGGAAAAAGGATTTTCCGATTGGAGTAATAATGTTATCAAGAGAATCAATAAGTGAAATAGCTGCCAAAAATCAGACGGGCGAACTTAATGTTCTCCGGGAGTATTTCCAGCATGTCTTTCTGGCAAACTTATACCGTACCATCGGCACAGATAAAATCGCTTTTAAAGGCGGAACTGCGTTGCGGATCGTTTATAACAGCCCCCGCTTTTCCGAGGATCTGGATTTTTCAAGCGCTATTAAACCATATCACTTAAACGGGATATTGGAAGAAACAATCGCAAAAATAAAATATGAGGGGTTCGATTTACAGGTAAATGAATCCAAAGAAACTTCCGGCGGGTTCCTCGCTATATACGAATTCAGCGCACACGGTTGGAACATTAGAGTCGAATTAAACATATCGGCGCGGCAAAAGGCAGGCGCGGTAAAAAGCAATACCGTTTTAATAACAACGCCTTTATATCCGCCGTATACAATCGTCGCTCTGGACGAAAAGATATTGATTAAGGAGAAAATAGAGGCCTTGGTATATAGAAAAAAACCGAGGGACATATTCGACCTTTATTTTATATTGCGAAACAGGATGGCTATTTCAGAAATACTGCCGTATAAAAACAAAATAGAAGATGTTTTAGCCAATACTGATGAAAAGTCATTAAACAGGGAACTGAAAATCTTTTTGCCGAGAAATTACAGAAACATACTGACCGGCTTTCTTCCAAAATTAAAAAATGAACTTAAAAAGTTATAAAACCATTTTTTATTCGTAAGGTGAAAAAATATGTCATTTCTCGTTAAACGAAACAAAAAATATCATCTATGCTGGTATCAAGGCAAAAAGGTATGTCCCGCTTGTAACGGTGAAAAAATTATAGAAGATAAACCGTGTAAGCGGTGCCAAGGGCACTGGAGAGGTATATCAAAAAAAATGGAAAACTCTTTCGTCCGACCGGCAAACAGCCCTTGATTACAAAGCGGAGTTTGAGGCGAAACTTCGCAGAAATGAGCTCGGATTACGGGATACAAAGAAAACATGGGCATCTTTCGTTGAAGAATACTTAGCTTACAGCAAAACAAATAAGGCGCCAGGGACATATAATCTCGACAAATCTGCGCTAACAAATTTTACCAATATACTTAGAATAGTATCCCTTAAAGATATAACGCCACAGCAGATTGAAAGATTCAAGCAAGAGCGATTAAAACCGACCAGAGAAAATAAAAAAACGCTCAACTCCCCCACCACCGTAAATATCGATTTTAGATCAATCAAATCCGCTTTATCAAAAGCGGTCCAGTGGGGTTATCTTGATAATAATCCTGCAAAATATGTGAAGGATATTAAAGTTTCTAAGGAAAAGCCGAGATTTTTAAGCAATGAAGAAATAAAGAAATTACTTGATTCAGCCGATGAACAAATGAGTGAAATAATCAAAACATTGGTACACACGGGACTTCGCATATCGGAGTTAATAAATCTGCGGTGGGCCGACGTCGATTTGACAAGAAAAGAAATTGTCATTCAATCACACGACAATTTTCGTCCGAAAAGCTCTCATTTTAGACACATCCCCCTTCCTGATAAGTTTTTTACTGTATTTTGCGGCAATGGCAGGGATAAAACCGGTTATGTTTTTACGAATGGCAATTCTGAAAAGTTAAAAATACGCGGATTAGAAGAAAGGTTTCAAAAGGTAAGAGCAAAGTCGGGTATAGAGCACTTTACGCCTCACGATTTACGCCATACTTACGCAAGCCATCTTGCTGAGGCAGGAGTTGACTTGCTCACTATAAAAGAACTTTTAGGCCATTCCAGTATCACTACCACAATGATTTATGCCCACCTAACAAAAAGGCATCTCAAGGATGCCGTGAATAAACTTAATTTCGATTTATAGTAGCAAATTAGTAGCAAATACTAAATTCTACCGTCTGAGAGTTATAAGATTTACAGTCTGTTGCTTTTGGCCGCTCAGCCACCTACCCATTTGCGTCTCAATTCAAGTTTCTAAAATTATAAAAACCTGCACTAAAATTTCAATGGTATATTATTCCAATCTTTTTCAATACCGATTCACTGATTGAAAATAATGCTTTAAATAAAAATCAAAGTTTCTCTTTCAATTATGGATTTTATAAAATTATTTCTTCCTTGTCAAGTTTAGGTTAGAAAATTAGGATATAAAACCTGTATATAAGAAATTAAAATAAAATTGACTAAAAAGAAACTGCCACGCAATTATATATTATTTAACGAGTGTTCTTGACGCAAAATACTTAAAAAATCCTGTAAATTATAGGTAACTGTCTCGCGACTGTGATAAGTCCTTACAGCAACGGTTCCCGAAGAAACTTCTTTATCCCCCAGAACTATAATATACGGAATTTTTTCCATCTGTGCTTCTCTTATTTTCAACCCGAGTTTTTCATTTCTTAAATCCATTTCTACTCTGTATCCTGACAAAGCGTCCCTTACTTTATCCGCATACTTATTCTGCGCATCAGTAATTGTAAGAATCTTTATTTGTACGGGAGCCAGCCAAAAAGGAAAAGCTCCGCCATAGTGTTCAATAAGCACTCCGAGGAATCTCTCCAAAGAGCCCAAAAGCGCCCTGTGAATCATATAAGGTCTAACCCTTTTACCGGACTGATCCATATATGTCATATCGAAACGTTCCGGCTCGTTAAAGTCAAACTGTATAGTTGAACACTGCCACTCCCTGTTTAACGCATCTTTGATTTTAATGTCTATTTTAGGACCGTAAAACGCGCCGCCGCCTTCGTCAACAGTGCATAAAAGATTTTCCGCCTTAATAGCCTCTTCAAGCGCCTTTATAGCGTCATTCCACATCTTATCATCGCCGACGGATTTTTCTTTGGGTTTTGTCGCTAAATAAAAATTGAAGTCCCTGAATCCAAACGCATTAAGCGTATTTATGCAGAACTTTAACACACGTCTGATTTCTTCAGGCATCTGTTCAGGAGCGCATATTATATGCGCGTCATCCTGAGTAAATCCTCTTACGCGCAAAAGCCCGTGCAATACACCGCTTTTTTCATAGCGATACACAGTCCCCAACTCAGCCCACCGCAACGGCAGGTCGCGATAGGAATAAAGACGCGATTTATATATCATAATATGAAACGGACAATTCATAGGTTTAACATAAAAATCCTGACCGTCCACATCCATAGGCGAATACATATTTTCTTTGTAAAAATCCAGATGCCCGCTCGTTTCCCAAAGTTTTCCAAGTCCTATGTGAGGAGTAAAAATGAGGTCATAGCCACTGGATAAATGTTTAGAACGCCAGTAATCTTCAACGATCACCCTTATCCGCGCGCCTTTAGGATGCCATAATACGAGTCCGGGACCCACTTCATCCTGTATCGAAAACAAATCAAGCGCCTTGCCGAGTGTCCTGTGATCTCTTTTTTTTGCCTCTTCCAATCTTTTTAAATACTCGGCAAGCTCTTCTTTCGTATTGAATACAGTACCGTATATCCGCTGAAGCATTTTATTTTTTTCAGAACCGCGCCAGTACGCCCCTGCTATTGAAAGAAGCTTGAAATATTTTATTTTACCTGTGGATTCTAGATGCGGACCGCGACAAAGGTCCGTAAATGTGTCATGTTTGTAAAAGCTTATAGTACCGTCTACGAGATCATTTATAAGTTCTATTTTATAAGGTTCATTCAACTTTTGAAAATATTCAAGAGCTTCTTTTTTGGGAATTTCGGAACGGACAAATTTATGATCTCCGGAAATAATTTCTTTCATCCTGTTTTCAATTTTAACAAGATCCTCAGGGACAAAGTTTTGAGGAGTGTCGAAATCGTAATAAAATCCGTCGTCTATAGCTGGACCTATTGCGATTTTTGTTCCGGGAAACAGATCGCATACAGCCTGCGCCATTACATGAGAAGTTGAATGTCTGAGTGTTTCAAGATCTATCATCGAATTGTTATTGGCCATTTTATTTTTCCGTTTTCATTAAGATAATCTTTATTTTCAACCTTTATAAATCGATTTCAATTTTATATAAACCAACCTTCTGCAGCTTATGGTTTTACAAATTTATTGAAGCATTTAAAATAAACTGGCTCACTGAATTATCTTGTGAGCCGGACCATTTTACGCACCGCCAGATACATCTTTACGAGATCACAAATTAAATTTTATCGATTCTGTTAAAAACTCTCTCCGTATCGCGATGCCGGACTTAATTTCAAAAAAAATGGGCGGTACAGGATTCGAACCTGTGACCCCTTGCGTGTCGAGCAAGTACTCTAACCAACTGAGCTAACCGCCCAAGAGATCAATTACAAATTAAGTAAGGGAAATTACAAATAATACCTTACGAATTCCTTTTTAAATCTTACTTTTAAAACAAGGTGCGGGCCGGACTTGAACCGGCGTATAGCAGTTTTGCAGACTGCGGCCTTACCACTTGGCTACCGCACCGGATATAATAAAATAAGTAGTAAGTATTTAGTAGCGAGTAGTGAAACAGGCAAATTTATTGACCGGCTTGCTACTTACAAAATTAATAAGCGGGCGATGGGGTTCGAACCCACGACCTTCTCCTTGGCAAGGAGACATTCTACCACTGAACTACGCCCGCTTTATTTTAAAATTTTATTAAATAAAGAATATTTTGTCAAGATATTCTCAAAGAGCTTGAGTTCAAAAAAAATTTCAGAATCTTGCCACAGCGCCTATCCCGGGAAATAATTTCGAATGAGAATCAGCCATTATAATCGCTTGAGGATGTATTGATCCGCTTTCCTGCCGTTCAACGAGGCGCGGGCCTTCGTAAAAAGCTATTCCGAGTCCCACAACTGCCCCGCCTATATATCCCCATGCAGGAGCCCTGCCGAAATCGCTCCAATCGTCGGAAGACAAACAGGAAGCCAAACCGATTACTCCTCCCACTGCCAAACCAAGCTGTCCTCCAAGACGCATATCTCTAAGAATTATGGAGCCATAACCCTTTTTGCCTTTTGATGAATCCATAACCCCAAGAGCGATACCTCCGACTGTGCCGACTACGCTGCCGTATGCCGCTCCAAGCACTATGTCTTTTTCCTTGTCGCTATCAAGATATTTAAGATATCCCGCGCTTGTTCCAAGCATCGCCCCGAGAACAAAACCGTCCCAGCCATAACTGATTATTGACGGACTTCCTTTAGGCGCGACACCGAAAAATTCAGCGGCATTGCATGTGGATACTTTCATCAATATCAAACAAACGGAAAGAAAACAGGAAACATATTTCATTGAATTTAATTTCCTCCTAATTATAAAAATTGCTGGGGGCGGGACTTGAACCCGCATTCCTTGCGGAACACGCCCCTCAAACGTGCGCGTATGCCAATTCCGCCACCCCAGCTTTATCTGTTGTATTTATTTCGTTGCTGCGGGCATATCAGGTAACGACTGCTGCTGCGTTGCGGGAGGTTGTGCCTGTTGTGAAGCCGCCTGATTAACCGGAATCGTATCGGTTACAGATCTCATCTTCGCGCGCGACGCTACGATCGTCAATAATAAAGACGTTACCATAAAAGCCACAGCCATAGTAATGGTTATTTTTCTTATAACTAACGGAGTGGAAGTTCCGCCGAAAACAGCATCATTGGAAGAACCTCCGCCGAATAAACCTGAAATACCGGCACCCTTACCGACCTGCAGCAAAACTATTATAATCAGCCCCATACATACAACAACATGAAAAAATAAAATTATTCCGTACATAAAATCCTTTTTTATGCTCCAAATTTCAGCAATTTTCCCGCATTTGAAAGCGCTATAGGCATTACATCCCTTGCCGGAATTTTGCCAAGTCCGCCATTTATGCAATCAATTTCATTGAAACGTTCCACTCTGTCAAACCGGCATTTCGCCGAATAAATCAATATCGGCACAGGATGCCAGGAATGCCCGCTGATAACAGCAGGGGTGGAATGATCGCCGGTAACTATTATAACATCAGGATTTAATTCTGTCAATAGCGGCATAAGTTTATCCACCTGTTCTATTACTTTTACTTTGCGCGCGAAATCGCCGTCTTCACCTGAAGAATCCGTCGGTTTCACATGCAAATAGAAAAAATCATACTTTGAAAAATTTTCACGAAGAGCGCTGAATTCCGTTTCCAATGTGTCTATGGACTTTATTACTTCCATACCGCATAATCGCGCGAGACCTTTGTACATAGGATAAACAGCTATGCACGCCGGGGTTAGTTTATAGACATCCTGAAACTTGGGAAGATTTACCATCTTTGAGAAACCGCGCAAAAGGATCATATTGGCAGGATGCTCATCCCTCAATATATCTTTTGCTTTGGAAATAAATTTGTTTACTATTCTTGCGGTTGACGATGCGGCTTGATCCGACGGGACTGCATCCATCAGTTTCAATCCTTCCTTCTGCGGATCAGAATCAAGCACTTTATCCACAAGATTCTTTCCTCTGAAAATCACGGAAAATCTGTGTTCTTTTACGGGAATCGCAAATATTTTAGTTCCGTCTATTTCCAGCCCGTTTAATTTCGTGCACAATTCAATATTCCTTTCGGTGGATATTCTACCCGCCCTGCGATCGATTATAACATCCTTATTGTCTATCGTGCAGTAATTTCCTCTTGCTGCCATATCGTCGGCAGTAAATTCAAAATCAACGCCGAGAGTGTCGAGCAGACCGCGGCCTATTTCATATTTCAACGGATCATAACCGAAAAGCGAAAGATGAGCTGGTCCGCTGCCTGGAGTAATCCCGCCGGAAATAGGATCTGTGAGTCCGCATATTGATTTTTTTGCCAGAGCGTCAAGATTAGGATGATTTGCGGTTTCGAGCTCTGTTTTTCCGGAATCATTCTGGCAGCCGCCGAGCCCGTCCATTACAACCATAACTATTTTTGAATCCGTTTTCACCGTAAGCCGTTTTAAAAATTCCTGTTCTACCATTTTTTTCTCCTGAATTATTGTAATTTTATATCTGTGCAAATATTACAGTATAGTTTTTGCCGTAAACCTTGGCGCACTTGGGACATGTAGTGTACCAGAAATACATTTTCTTTATTTCTTTTTGCCGTTTGTTTTTACGTAATCGTTCATTTCTTTTGCCCATTTGCCGGCATTTTGATAAGGGCCTTCAAAAACCTTTGTCAAAAAAGTACCGGATATCTTTTCATTCGCAGCTTCAGAAATTTCTTTGTTGACCGAGATATAGACATCGGAACTCCACATAGATTTCTCGTCTGAAAGCATAATATTGTCAGGATTTACCGCGCCGGCGGAATCTATTATTTTCATATTTCTTACTACTACACTGCCAAAATTGAGCGGGATATGAAAGAAACTTTTTACAGAATCCTTAATGAATAATTTGTCTTTCCAAATTATCTCTTTTTTGTCCCACAATTCGGTGTTGAATTTCGGGCAGCAGCCTGTGTCTTCAATATTGTTCATAAAAATCTCCCCCTTTAAAAAACTTATTTATCAATAATTACCGCTTTCCAAAATAATGCCATATAAATTATTATTATTTTATAATTTCTTAGCGATGTTGTCAATTTTATTCAATTTGTTTATCTTAACTGACTGAAAAACGCGGCAAATATTTTTATAGGAAAATATCTTATAAATTAAAACGGCAACAATAAGAATTTTCTCTTAGACACGCTCCGTTCAGAATAACTGTGCCGCGAAATAACGTCTTAAAAACATTAAATCCGACATGTGTAAAACCACGCTTATTGATACAAATAATAATTTTTTCAGATATAAACAATCACCTGGCATACCTGATTTTATATCCGTATGACAAATTTTAAGAACTTATTCTCCCAGCTTAAAAAATAAATTTATCAAATAAGAGAATAAAACAATATCCCGGCAGCCGGTAGAAAATTGCTTTTAAGCAAATTTTTTATTCTATTGGCTTTCCTGCGCCGGTATTGCAGGTTCTGCCGGGACAGACGGAACAGAGGGTTCTTCAACATTTTCTTCAGTTTTTCGGTCCTCTACAGATTCCGCGGGAGCAGTTCCTTCCGTCTGAATCTGCTGGTTCTCTTCCGCCGCACTTCCCTCTACTGCCGGAATTATTTCTTCCTGTATGGGCTTACTGTCCGGGAAAAGTTCGTGAACTTTGTAAGCGTACATATCAACTGCCGCGTTGACCACATCCAGCAGGGCTGAATGATATTTGGCAATATCTATGGATTTTTTCGTCTCGCCTTTGATATCCGCTTTGCTCGCGATAACATCTTTCAGTGTAAGATTCGGAGTATTCGGATTGCTTGTGCGTTTAAAATAAACATTTTTGCCCTGAACATCTATTCCGGCATTTATCAATACTTTGAAATAATTCAAAATCGGCTACGCCTTTTTTACCTTTATCTATATAAAATAATATTCTTACCGCCGCGTCAGCTCCAAGATCATGCGCGAGTTTAGGAAGATTCTTCTCCACTTTTATAAGTTTCAAACCAGCAGGAAATAATCCAAGCCCTGTTGTTGACCTCTTCATACCTCTTTTTACAACGCTGTCTTTAAACATACCGCCTGTGTATCCTTTGATTTTCTTTTCTTCAGCGAATTCAAAATCCTTGTAAATTTCATGATTCCCGACCAAATCCTTGGAAATGACTTCTATGCCGTTATGCAAAAATATCTTTTTTGAAAGTTCATACACCTGATCAACTGTAACGGAATAATAATCTTTATCCATATCTATGCTGCTTGTGCGCGTATTGACCTTATAAAACAGTTCACCGCGGCTGGATGCTGCCATTTCGGAGGCGCGCTGGGCAAATGCTCCGTCGCCTTTGACTGAAGAAATTCGCCGGTATATTCCACTATTATAACCTTTTTCACGTTAAACTTTTTCAGGTCGTTGATCCTGTCCTTCACAAGTTTATTTGCCAACTTTTCAATATCTTTGAACTTTTCGGCATTATAAATCTACGGCAAAAACATTTACAGATAAAAACAGCAAATAAAACAAAATAAATAATTTTTTCATTTAATATCACCCCTATTCTTTTTTCCCGTACTTGCACAATTTCACCCTGTCACGCATTAAAAAATATTCCTACGGGCTTTGTTGATACTGCATCTTATTTTCCAACAGGTTTATAAAAATATAATACTGAATGCTCGTTGAACCATTATTTTCAATGGCGAGATCATTTGAAAGGTTACAAAATACTATTGATATTAAAATGGAGATATTCAAAAAAGTGATAGCGGTTAAGTTGGAGGGCAGATTGATTTTTGAGTCAACCGCGTATTTTGTATCTGTTAAACGCGACACAATAGAAAAGATAAAATTCTTTCTATTAAAGTTATGCCATATAAAAAGATTACTACACCGCATACATCCGCGGTCCCAAAGAAACATCAATTAATAAGAAAACAAATACTAAAAGATTTTATAGAGAACAAACCGCATCGCCGCTACGACAGTTTCTCCTAATAAACCGGCATATCCAGTGCCGTGTATTAAGAAATTATTTATCTTTTAACGCTGCTATGCCCGGTAGTTCCTTGCCTTCAAGAAATTCGAGCGATGCGCCGCCGCCTGTGGAAATATGGGACATCTTGTCTGCGACACCGGCTTTTTTTACAGCGGATACGCTATCCCCTCCACCGATGATAGAGACCGCGCCTTTAGCAGTGGATTCAGCTATAGCAGTAACAACGGCTTTAGTTCCGCCGGCAAATTTGTCGATTTCAAAAACTCCCATAGGGCCGTTCAAAACTATTGTTTTTGCTTTAAGAGCTATGCAGGAATATATGCATCTGGTCATAGATCCTATATCAACGCCCATAAATCCTGCTTTTATCTCTATACCCGAACTTTCTTCAACCTTTTCAGGATTATCTATTTTATCCGCAATTATGTGATCTATCGGCAGAAGAAATCTTATTTTTGTGGATTTCTTAAGTAATTCCTTAGCCAGATCAATTTTATCTTCATCGACACGAGAATTACCAACGTTCATACCCATTGCTTTTAAAAATGTGTAAGCCATAGCTCCGCCGACAATAATACAATCCACTTTGTTTATAAGATTTTCTATTACTCCAATCTTATCTGAAACCTTAGCGCCGCCAAGTATCGCGACAAATGGCCTCTTGGGGTTTTCTATAGCGTCGCTGAGATATTTTATTTCTTTCTCCAATAAGAAACCCGCGGCAGACGGAAGAAATTTATTTACTCCCGCTGTGGAAGCATGAGCCCTGTGAACTGTGCCGAATGCGTCCTGCACGAAAAACTCTGCCAAAGAAGCCAACTGTTTCGCGAAAGTCGCGTCATTCTTTTCCTCTTCCGGATGAAATCTTAGGTTTTCCAGCAATAAAATTTCGCCGGATTTTAGTTCAGATGCCAGACGCGCGACACCATCGCCTATACAATCCGAAGCGAACCCTACTTTTACAGACAATAATTCTGAAAGCCTCTTTGACACCGGAGATAAAGAAAATTCTTTTACAACCTTTCCTTTAGGTCTTCCGAGATGAGAACATAATATAACGCGGCATCCGTTTTGAAGCAAATACTTTATAGTAGGCAGAGATTCCTTTATTCTCGTATCGTCGGTAATACCCTGCGATTTATCAAGCGGGACATTATAATCAACGCGCACAAGAACCTTTTTGTCTTTTAAATTAACATCTCTAATTGTAAGTTTTGCCATAGTATGTTCAATCAGATAAAGCGAAATAAAAAAATATCTTTACTCCGGCGATAAAAGATTGCCTCCCTTACAGCCCTTTTTCAATCATATATTCTATGAGGTCAACAACTCTGTTTGAATATCCCCATTCATTATCGTACCAGGACAATACTTTAACAAAAGTGCCGTCTATCACCTGTGTAAATTTTGAATCGAATATAGAAGACAGAGGACAATGGTTGAAATCTATTGAAACCAACGGTTCGTCGGCATAACCGAGTATTCCTTTTAATTTGCCTTCTGACGCTGACTTTATCGCAGAATTGATTTCTTCCGCAGTCGCTGATTTTTTCATTGTAAGCGTGAGATCCACAACGGAAACATTGGGCGTTGGAACTCTCATCGCATATCCGTTCAATCTGCCCTTCAATTCGGGAATAACAAGACCTATCGCTTTGGCAGCGCCTGTTGTCGTAGGTATCATGGAAACTGCAGCAGCGCGGGCGCGTCTCATATCAGAATGCGCCGTGTCCTGTATTCTCTGGTCATTTGTATAAGCGTGAATAGTAGTCATCAATCCCTTTTCTATGCCCCACAGGTCATTAAGCACCTTGGCTACCGGCGCGAGACAATTTGTAGTGCATGACGCGTTGGACACAACATTATGCTTTTTGGGATCATACTTGTCTTCATTTACACCCATAACTATGGTAATATCCTCATCCTGCGCAGGAGCAGATATAATTACTTTTTTCGCGCCGCCTTTCGTTATGTGATTCTCCGCACCTCTTACCTCTTTGCCTTTTTTATTTACGCCGTCTTTTTTTATTGTAAAAAGACCGGTAGATTCCACCACTATTTCCACACCGTAATCTTTCCACGGCAGTTCCGCAGGATCCTTCTTTTTTAATACTTTTATTATTTTTCCGTCAACTGATATTCCATCTTCTCCGTCAGCCCTGACATCTCCCGGGAAACGTCCGTGAACTGAATCATACTTCAATAAATGAGCATTAGCTTTAGCGTCAACCAGATCATTTACAGCCACAAGCTCCAAATCCTTGTTTTTTTTCTCAAGAATTGCCCTTGCCACAAGACGTCCTATTCTTCCGAAACCATTGATACCAATACGCATAAAAAACCTCCCCTATATTTAAGAATATTAATCCACTTAAAAAATGAATATGAAAGATTATATAATATTTTTCAAAAAAATCAAGAAAAATATAAGTGTAAAAATCTATTTTACGATTGCCTATATATCCTGCCGCATAATTATCATAAAATTTAATTGAAAAATTATAAGTAATTAGAAAGTTATCGTAAGAGAGGAAGATATTTCATAGGAATAATAACTTTCCTGTTTTCTCCGGGTGTCAAGAGAGAATGAACCTGAAGGAGTAATATTCAACCGAAGATTGTTGGACATACTTACGGCATAATCGCCTGTAAAACTTACGGAATACGCATTCGTATTGTTTGTTTCAACGATCTTATCCACAGCCTTAATATATTTAAGATTTCCAGTAGCTGTAAATCTGCTATCAAGATCATATCTTTTGGCGACAAACGGAATAAACCAGGTAAAGGGTTTGACAACATCGTAATTAATCCCCAGTGTTATGGTGTCTGATATGTAATCCTTTATCACTTTCGGAAGACCGTCCACCTCGTATTCTTTCCTCCAGTCGTATCTCGGGGTAAACCGTATATCCCCGAGCCTGTATCCTATTTGAAACGCGGCCGCATTTATATACCCGTCATTTATCAATTTATCCTGCTGGTAATCAAAACCATACGACTTGTCGGTATTATATGCGGCGTAGCAGTCAAACTGTTTCAACAGGTTAAACCGGCAATCATAAGCGTTGGAAACTGTTTCGGCATGTTTCGTTTTGGCTTCAAAAGCAAAATCGTCGTTTAACCTTTTCGTAAACCTTACATTCATCTGCGTGTCATTCACATATTTTTCAAGAAAAAGAAACTTTTCTATTTCGGAGATGCTGGTGGTGATGTCCGGCCAGTTTAATGTCAATGTTCTGCTGCGGGTTCCTGTTACATCGCTGCGCGTATCGGTGTAAGAATAAGCATATGATGTGTTTATAGTTCTAAGAGGAGTAGCCCTGCCGCCAAACTTTATAAATTCCAGAGGGAGCCATTTTGCATTTCCCCGTATTGTATCCGAAAGAGTCAGGGACTTCCTTTTGGCTGTGGTAGTGCTGTAAAAAGGAATATCCTCGTCTATCCATAATTTGTCAAACACATCTTCTTCGCCGGGCACATACTCGTAAGAATCTCCATTGGCTATTTCATACGATGCGTTCAGGTACAGGGAATTTATCGGCTTAAAACTGACAATATCTCTCGGTGTTAAAGCAACGTTTATGTTCCCTCCCGAAGTCCTGTCTACTGTCTTGGTATCAGCGGAAACGAACTGAGTCCCGCCGGGAAGCAATGTAACAGTGCTCGTAGTAAGATTGTATGTCTGATTGATATTTATATTGTAGGAAGCAGACGGTTGAAACCAGGGAAATATGCTAAAAGAGGATGTAATGCTCGCTGCCTGCGCTGCGGATTTCGGATATTTATTTTCTACATCGTTCTGAAGCCTTAATTGCTCGAAAGTTTCATTAAACTGATAGGAAGGATTCAAAGCAAGATTTGACATAGGATAGATACCGAGAATATCGTTTAACCATCCGAGAGGAGTAATAGTCAAACTTCCTATATAATTATTCATATACGTATATATATACCATGAAGTAGTATATCTTTTTAGATCACTGAAATTTACTTCCTTTTCAAGAGGCATACTGCGATATCCGTCAGTCCTTGTATAGGAAAAATTTATGGTGTTCGGAGCAACATACAATTTAAGGGGATTAGTATAATCCAAAGTTCCAGTGTATGTATTGGTTTCGTCTCTCTGATTAAGCTCCAAAGAGGTGGTTTCAATGAGAGTGCGGCCGTAAAACGCCCCAATCTTAGGCAGGTGCTTTATTGTTATTGAAGTCGCTGCATTGCCGGCCACATTGACCACTCTGCCTTCCTCCAGCAATGATACAAGATTTGAATCATTTGTCTGTATGGCGGACGGCGTAACTGTGAGCATTTTTGATACTGAAACATTAAACGGCATTGCTATCCAATTGGCAAATTCAGGTTTAAGAAGCCAGAACTGAGGCATATCTGCGGAGGCGGATATTTCCTCTGTGTCTCTGTTGGATATCAATGTCGTAAGCGTCTGAAAATCTCTATCCGTATATTTATATCTTCCTCCCACATTCAGCCAGCCCGGAACCGTCAATGTGATATTTTCGCGGTGCGCGTATCCTGATACTGATGCGGATTTATCAAGATATATCTCATTTACATAAATCTCTCCATCAGTTATCTGAAAGATATTTTCGTTAATAACAAGCAGTTTCACCTGGGATATATTCGTGAACGCAGGTGTCCCAACTTTCGAAACAGCACCCTCATCGGCGTCCAGAGCGTCCGGCGTTCCGTCGTCATTAATATCCTTTAATTTAACTACTATTTTTTTCCATCCGATCCAATTAGGTTGTATTTTATGCTCAAAATAGGAATTATCCGCTCCCACTTGTAAGGCAAAAGTGGCTCCTTTGGCATTATTTCCCCAAACGAAATAAACAAGTTCTTTATGCTTGGAAAAATCAAGGGCAGATGTATATAACACCCTTGTGGAAACAGTTGATCCGGGCGCCACAGTGTACTTTAAACTTAACGCCTGTTCCTTTTTTTCTTTAAGATCAGATGATTCCACATTATAAAGATTCTTGTATATTGAAGGAAAATGATTGAAAAGCGGCAGATAACCGGAATTATCGATATTATTAACTGCGGAAACAGTTAACTCGTCTGTGCCGGTTACCAGAGGTTTCTCCCATTTATTTCCGACAAAGGACACATCTGAAAACATAAGCTGCCTGAACACATTATTGCCCCAAGTAGAATTAACTGTAATGCGGACTTGTTTTACGGCTTCCAACGCAGTAACATTTCCAAGAGGAACGATAAAATGCTTCCAACCATTCCATGATATGCTTGTATAAACAGTACCGTTTTCATCTTCAAAACCATCACTCATCTTAAATAGTTGGCTGTCCGGGCTGTCATTCCTTCGCAACACTCCGTCTCCGTCCAAATCCTCGGTATCTATCTTTCCATTGTCCGCACCGACTCGCGTTACTCTGCCGTCAGGATGATTAAACTGTATGCCTATATCTTCGCCAGGATTCAAAATGCCGTCGGAATTTTTATCTTCAGTATCCATAATACCGTCTCCATCGGCATCCTCGTTAAGACTTCCCACTGTAAAAACCAAATTGTCGCCTGAACCGTCGCCATACATCCAAAAATCAAGAAAAATCTTTCTTGTGTAATCAACGCCTATCTTTGAAATCGGATATATAATAGAAGCCTCGGCATTAGGAGTCAATTTATAATACACATTCAATACCTGTCTTTTGTTTTTTCTTTCATCTTCAGGCACAGACGGATTAATATCCACATTTTTTATATCCGTGTGATCCCAGAGCAAAACTCCGTGGCCAGTGGGAAGGGTTGTTATATTTGAGCCGTATTTCCATAAATCTTTATCTGTAGGCATTATATCCGCCTGTTTTATACCTTCCATATTTTCTATAAGCGCGCTACCAAAAGTATTCGGATTTCTTCTGCTGCCTGCATATTCCCCGGAAAACGAGGGTTTTAATGGAATGTTGGGAAAAGACGCTCTCGTGTCAAACTCATATACGGATATGCTTTCCGGAGTGGAACGAAGATCAGGGGCAGTCAAAGGTTTTGCAGGAAAATTATACAACAATGTGGAACCGAAAGCGAAATTGTCTGTGGGAGCATATTCGCTGCGAATGCCCATAACAGTTTGTTCCATTTGTCCGCCGAAAGGAGCCCATTCGTATGTAACCTCTATTTGGGTATTATCGTTTATCTGCTCTTCGTTCATAAAAGTTATAAACCCGGAATCATAATCCATAAAATAATCGCTGTCGCGCGCAAGTTTTCTGCCGTCCATAACAATTTCTTCGGATTGCGGCACTATGTTAGGACGAACAAGATACGATTTCGTTCTATAACGGTATTCCGTATAAATTATGTAATTGTGAGTTGGAATATTTGTGTACGACGCTAATGGAAAAGGATGTTTGTCATTCCCTGAACCGTCGGTAAACCGAAATATACCTGCTTCAAAATCCACCTCTATATTAGTGGGGTAATGCGCTATGTCGTTTCGTTCGGTTCTGGAAAGATCATAAACTTTTAAAATGAAATTGCCAATATTATCGTCCCGAATCATCTTGGTTCTTCCAATAGAATAATAGTTCTTTAATTCTTTGGCAAGAGTTTCAGATTCGTCTTTTATAAGTTTATAGGAGGGCATAGGAGCGTCGTTATACACTCTTGTGCCGTCTTGTTTTTCGTAATCCACGGCTATTATATAGTTCTGTTGTATGTATCTTTTGAAAACTATCACGCCCTTCTCGTAATCTATTGTATAATCTTTTCCCGCATAAAGAAGGTCTGCGGTAACGGAAAAAGTGGAACCCGGTTTATTATATTCGGAAAAGGTTACTGTGGAGGTAAGGACTGTGTTGTTTGCCGCGTCGCGATCGTCAAGATAAATCTTTTCGCTTCCGGGTTTTATCGGCAAATGGCTTGAATCCAACGACATTTTGTAATATTTGCGTCTGATATAAGAAATATCGCTTATATCTTTTTTTTCAAAGGTAGTGTTCCCTGTAAACTTTTTTGTTTCAGTTGTGCCTTTGGTACGCGAAAATATTCCGTACAAATTGGCTTTTTTATGTCTAAGATGTGCCCGACCGCCAAAAGCGGCTTTATTGTAAGATACGAATTCTGTACCCGGCAAAGAAAGATTAATATCTCCGAATGCGGCTTCCTGGACCAACTCGTCGGGATCTCCAGTATAAACTATGGATATGTCCTTTTTATTTTCCACAGTATCGTCGTAATCCACATTGACGCTGATTTTCCTTTTGACAGTACCTTTAACGCGAACTTGAAGCTGCTGGTCCAACTCAAATCCGCCGGCTGTCGGAGATTTCAGCTCATCGTCTCTTTCGTAAAGATATTTCGAGGAGGAAAATTTCATACCTATATACTTTCTTCCGGAAATCGCGAGTTTGGATTCATACGGCATCTCTATACCGTCTGAAAGTATAGCGGGAATCAAAGGAGCGGAAACCGTACCGGAAGACACTGAACTAAAGGATTCAGGCGGGCGAACAGGTATGGATTCTTCTTTATAAGTATTTTCCTGCTTTTGCCTTCTTATTTCCTGCCAATCGTCATTATCAAATTCTTCGGCCAAGCCGCAAACTGCATTTAACATGAAAACAAGAAACAAATATGATAAAACAACCCTTTTCATAAGATTTATTTTACATTTTTTTTCGGATTTAGCAAACGAAATTTTTACTCTTAATGGAAGCATATCCCGCATGAACGCGCATAGACAGGTATTATTTTCGATCTTCACAAATGATAATTGCCGGATATTTTAATTAATAAATCTTGATTTAAGTTGTTAATTCTTATATAATTATCTAATCAAATTAAAAATAGATGTTAAAATTAAATGTTTTTACGGAAATTTTAAAATTTAATGAAAATACTAAATAAATACATACTAAAAGAATTGGGCCCGAAATTTTTAACTTCTTTGCTTCTGTTTACTTTTATACTCCTTATGGACCAGATGTTCGATCTCGCGGATTTATTACTAAACAAAAAAGTCGGGTTGATGAATACAGCCAAATTATTTATTTATGTAATGCCTTCGCTTTTTATTTTTACAGTTCCCATAGCCATACTTTCCGCTATAACACTTCTTTTCGCGCGTCTCGGAGAAGATAATGAAATAACAGCTATGCGAACCGCGGGAATATCCCCTTTGATATTGATAAAACCTATAACAGTTGTGGCTGCTGTGTTATCGGCTGTTATGATTTATTTTAATGCCACTGTGGCTCCTGCTGCAAATTCCAAATTCAAAACCTTGTATTATCAAATATTGTACAAAAATCCTATAATGCAGTTTTCCGAGAAAAGTTTCATCCAGATACAAAATTACAGCATATATGTAAAAAATATCACCAAAAACGGTCTGTTTAAGGATCTGTTAATCTACCAATGGAGCGACAACGGACCTATAATCACTACCGCAAAAAGCGCTGAACTTCTTATTGTGGAGGAAAAAGGGCTGTTGTTCAGGATGCGCGACGGGAATGTTCTGCAGGAAAGCGCGAAAAAAAACGCGGAAATAAATTTAATGAAATTTGAAGACAATGAAATGATTCTTGCCCTAAACACAAACACGGATTTTTTATTGAATAGAGAGAGCAGTTTCAGAGAATTAAAATCCTCTGCGCTTCGCAAAAAAGCAAGAATTTCTGCGCCTGATAAGAAACACCTGTATGAAAAAGAATTCCACATGAGAATTGCGATAGGATGCGCATCGCTTTTTTTCGTGTTTATCGCGGCGCCTCTGTCTATTTCCATAAAAAAAAGAGCAAAGGGCTACGGTATAACGGCAACAATAATTATCATTTTCGTTTATTATATACTTCTTATTTTTGCGTCAACAATAAGCGAAAAGAACATCATACCGCCGCACATAGCTGTATGGATTCCAAACCTGATGATCGGAATTACCGGTTTGGCAATGACTTTAAAATTAGGGAAAAGTTAACTGATTTATGAAAACAATAGATAAATATATCGCATGGTCTTTTATCAAATCTCTATGCATGGCATCAGTTGCATTCACTATGCTTATCTGCATCACATATATATTCGACAAAATAAGCATAGTTCTAAAGTACAAGGCGCCGATGAAACTTCTTTTTGTGTCTTTATTCTATTCTCTTCCGGCATGGATATCTTTGACCTTTCCAGTGGCTATGCTGCTCGCTGCGCTTTTTTCAATAGGAAATTTAGCGCGCAACAATGAAATCACAGCACTCAGGACAGCAGGCATAGACACACTGCGGATATCCGCGTCTATAATAGTTATAGGATTATTACTTACCGCATTTTTTATATTTTTCAACAATACGCTTGTGGTAAATTTTAATAAACAATACACCCGCATATGGAAATACGAAATAAAAAAACAAAAACGAAATCTTTCGGAAAGTTTTAATATAGTGCAAACTGAAAATGACAAAATAATTTCCGCCAAACTCATCGACTCAAAAAATGAAAAAATTACGGGATTTTCAATGCTTTTACTCGATCGGGAACACAATATTAAAGAAAAACTCTCCTCTGAAGAAGCGGTTTGGGAAAACGGATACCTTCTGCTGAAAAATCCCGTCTGGATATTTTCCGGACAAAAGGGAAACATATCGATAAAACAGGAAAAAGAAGCAAAAATATTTTTCCCCAAAAAACCGTCCGAATTTATCACGTCAAAAGCAAATCCGGACGAAATGTCATACAGGGAAATAAACGAGCTGTGCATTCGGATGAAAAAATCCGGCATACCCTCGCACAAAGAAAATGTTTACAAGCATTCAAAACTGGCAAGGCCGATAGCAAATCTGATAATGCTTCTTATCGGCATACCCTTCGCGATGAAAACCGCAAAAACCGCAAAAATATTTTCTTTTTCCGTATCAATATTTCTCGGTTTCGTTTATTGGGGGATTGAATCCGTAGGAATGGCTCTCGGAATGAACAACACATGGCATCCGCTGATGGCCGCATGGTTTGCCAACGCTCTGTTTCTTATTACAGCGTCATATCTGATTTACAAAAATCGTTAAACAATCATTAGAATTAATATTTTAATTCAAAAGACACATCGTAAGAATCCGCTTCCATACCGTTTGTGCTGCCGCTGACATCTAAACATATTGCGTTAAACAATTTTAATCCGCATCCGAAAGTTACTTTGCTTTCTTCATTATAGAACCAGTAACCGCCGCGCAGAAACAGTTTCCTGTATATTCCTAATTCCATTCCCGATGAATAAATATAATCCTTTTCTCTGAGAATATAATCAGCTTCTCCCGCCAAAATAAAAGAATGGTTGTCTCCTGAAAAAACATCCACTGAAAAACCTCCTGACACAAGAGAAGGAAGAGACTCTGCTGTAGTTCTATATGTCAGTTTAGTGCCGAAATTCTGCGCAGTTATGCCTATCTTCAGTTTTTTTCCAGTATGCAGTAAAAGTCCGGCATCCGCAGCTACAGCCCAGGTCTTATATTCCTCGACAAGTTGAGTGGAAAAGTATTTTACCGCATATCCGGCAGAAACATTTCTCGCAGTATATCCGCCCCAGCCCGCTGTAAAAAGAAAATCGCTCTGAGCGATAAGATTTTCCGAAGTGCCGTTAACATAATTAACTTCCATTTTCCCGCCGTTCAGATAAAACGCGCCTATTGCAAATCCGGATCTTCGTTCCGAAGACAATGCCTTTCCGTAAACCACTGAAGCCCTGTAATCGTCGGTAAATCCTTTATTATAAGTAGTTGATATCTGTTCTTTTGTAATTCCGGAAAGGCCTGCGGGATTTTTGTAAATAGCATACACATCTCCGTTAATTGATGAAAACGCGCCAGCAAGAGAAGAACATCGCGCATTAGAAGGCAACAGAAGAGTTCCTCCGGCAGCTCTGGCGGCACCGGCAGAATATATCTGTATAGGAAACGCGCAAAACAACAAACACACTGCCGCGACAATGCAAGGAATTTTCAAATTCCCCAAAAACACGGGAAATAGACCTAATAATTCGTAATATTTTATTTTACTACGCATATCTTTTTTGTATCCTTATATCCCGCTGCGTCAATATGAACCAGATATATCCCAGACGCAACAAAAGAGTTTGAATCATTATTTCCCGTCCACGGAACGGAATAAGTTCCCGGATTTGTGTATTCATCAACCAATGTATTTACCAACCTTCCGTCAAGAGTGTAAAGTTTTATTATTACTCGCCCGCTTCTCGGAACTTTATAGTATATCGTGCACGCGGTTTCTCCGGGATGGAACACATTATTTACAGGCATAAGAATTTTTTCTTTTGCCAACACCCTGTTGCGCGATGTTTCTATAAGGCCAGTAAAATCTAAAGCCGTATATACTAAATCCGTTTCAGCAAGTATAATCTGCCTGCTTTCCGGAAAAAAATGCCATCCCAAATCAGTGGAAGGAATAACTGTATAACTGCCGTAATCCAGATTCGGAAACACATAATACCCTTCCGAATCCGTAGTTTTTATTGAAGATATTACACTTCCTGTGCTGCTTATAAGTTTCACATCCACTCCGGCAAGACCTGCGCCGGCGCTGTTCCTGATATAACCGTTCAAAAACGGTTTGAAATATACTGAAAAAACAGATTTATCTACTGATGCGGATATATCCATAACTGTAACTCCGCTGGATTGCCCGTCATATTTGTTGGAGTACGGCATAGTGAAAATCCCTCTCTTGCCAGGCCATACATCTCCTGTATCCCCATCATTTGCCGACGGATCAGAATCATCTGCTTCTTCAAGATCAACTGTTTTATGGGAGTAATTATTAAGCGTGTTCCCCTGTTTTCTGGATTCGAAAGTGATGCCGTCAATATACCCTTCGTCTATATGCCAAATCAAAAGACCGTTTGCAGGAGTTGACGGAGAATACGCTGTTCTTGATGTATGGTATACTATAAAGTATTCCGATGACGAACCTATACAGCTTAGTTTATAAACCGTTGAAGAAGAAGTTTCAAACGCATAGGAAGTTTTATTTATATGGCTGCTTGAATTTAGTTCAATAGGTGCCAGCCATCCAAGCAGATATTTTTCCCATCCGTTCGGATGCGAAGGAGAAGCGCCGCCATTAAGCCAGGGACCGGCATCCATAAGAGACCAGATGCCTACTTTTGTACTGCCGCCGGAATTATTTGTGGAATATAAATCACAAAGTCCGAGATAATGTCCAAATTCATGGCACACAACACCTATAGGGCTTGCGCCGTTTTCTTTGGCAGGCACAACAGTACCATCAGAAAAACCGTTCTTTGGATTATTGATTGAGCCGATATACGCTGACCATATATCTCCGGAATTGCCTGTAGACTCATTTCCGTAACCTGCGTGCGCGATAACAACGCCGTCATAAATTCCGCCTGAGTCCTTGTGTTTAACTGAACTGCCGACCCCGGTAATGGAATCATTTATCAGGTTCTCAAGACCTACGGCATTGCCGTATTCATCACCTGTGCCGTATTCAGACATAGATTTCTGTAATGTAAAAGGAGTTTCCGTACCTGTAAGCGTGGCTGTTGATTTTACGTCTCCGGCGCTGTCTTTAAAGAAAAAAGTGAAATCAAAAATTAATTTTCCGTAAGATGCCTCAATATAAAAATTTTTCACATAATTAAAAGTTGTTTTAAAGCCCGTTATATCAGCCGAAGTCATAACATTAGCATTAGCGCCTGTTGTGTTACTGCCTGCAGAAGCAAAATTTACAAGTATTACGGCAATCTTATGCGTACCTGAAGCGCCCATCGCCTTTTCCACTTCAAAAGTGGTTAACCCGGATTGTTTGAGCCTGGTGATATTTGGAATTCTTCTTGAATATTCTTTCGGACCCGGAAATTTGCCGTTTATGTGTGGAACTGAATGGAGAATGTCAGGCATAAACAGACAACAATAGATAAAATATGAAAAAAACCATATAAAAATGGTATGAATTTGCCTGTTTTTACTAATAAAAAACTTATTTAATCGCAGCCAGTATTTTGATATAAATATATTCATAAAAAAACGGTTACTAACACAATTACCAACAGATGTGAATAACTTATTAACAGTTTAAACTCGCGGTTTGACAATTAATTTTTACAAATCAAGATAGAACGTTGTATGTCTCTACAGGGACCAGTATTTTATAATCAGAATCTCAAAAATAAGAAATATTAAATGATATATTTAATAAAAATAGATACTCAAATAAGGGTCTGCTGAAACACACCCTGAAATAATTTTGGAGTTTATAAAAGTTTAAGATACGGATTTAATTATTTTAATAAAAATATAAGTTTTGTCAATGTGATTTTTTGCACATAAAATAAAAATATAATATAAATCGCGCAATATCCGTTGGAAATGCTTTTGTTTTTGCCGGAAATGAGATAGGAGTCATTTATCTTTATCAGGCACAAGAGATAATCTGCTTTGAATTACGTTGCGATCAGTTTCATTTGCGAGGACCAACAAAACATCGCCACCTTCCAAAACAGTAGAACCGTTGGGAACTATAAAATTTTCGTCGCGGGAAATAAGCACTATAAGCGCCTTGGGGGGCATATTGATAGCCGATAAGGTTTTTCCAACAAAATCAGAGTTATATGGAACGAACATATCGGCAAGGGATAAATCAATGCCTTCCGTTTGCTCAAATCTTATAGGATATTTCTTTTGAACATCAATTGGAGTATCCACCCCAAATAATTTTGATACTATATGGATACTGCTACCCTGTATTAGAACAGAGGTTAATGTAACAAAAAATACAATATTAAAAATAGTATTCGCTTGAGGAATTCCTTCTAACAAAGGAAAGGTTGCCAAAACAATCGGCACTGCGCCGCGAAGTCCTACCCAGGATATCATCGCCTTTTCCGGCAATGTAAATTTAAAGGGTTTTAAGCATAAAAAAACAGCCACCGGCCTTGCCACAAACATTAAAATTATGGCAAGAAGCAATCCCTGCGGCATAATGGGAATAATCTGCGAAGGGAACACAAGCAATCCAAGCGTAAGAAACATAACAATTTGCATTAACCAACCAATGCCGTCATAAAATCTCGAAATAGACCTTTTTTGAACAAAATCATCTTTATTCAAAAGCAATCCTAAAAAGTATACAGCCAAAAATCCGTTGCCTTTTAGCAATGTAGTTAAAGAATACGTAAAAAGTATCAGCCCTATGGTTAGAACGAGGTATAATCCTTCATATTCAAGTTTTATCGTATTAATTATATAAATGCTGACTCTGGACATAATATAGCCAAGCATAAACCCCATCCCCATATTTAGAATAAATAAAGGAAATAAACTGATAAGAGAATCTTGGGGATTTGTTAATATGCTCAGGCATCCCACAGTTAAAAATACAGCCATTGGGTCATTGCTGCCGGATTCAAATTCAAGAAGCGGCTTCAAATAACCTTTAAGAGAAATTTTTCTGGAACGCAACACGCTAAAAACAGCTGCCGCATCAGTTGAAGAAACTATAGAACCTAAAAGCAGCCCTTCAAGCAATGTAAATTTTAATATATAAACAGCAAAAACGCCCACTACCACCGCAGTTAACATTACGCCCAAAGTCGCTAAAAGCAATCCCTGTACAAACATGGGACGCACTGCTTTCCATTCTGTACTTAATCCGCCGGAAAAAATTATTAAAATAAGAGATATTACGCCTATAGACTTTGCCAAACCTGGGTCGTCAAAGTAAACGCCCCCTATGCCCTCGGAGCCGGCAAGCATTCCAATAGCAAGAAAAAGCAATAAAGCGGGCAGCATAAAATGTTCTGAAATCTTACTCGCTATAATACTTAACAGTATTAAAACACCAATCCAAAGTATAATCGTTTCTATTATCATTTTTTATCCCGCTTCAAAGATAGGCACATGCAAAGATATGTTTACAAACATTATTATATTTATTATTTTGATAGAACGGCAAAAAAACGGCATAGTCCTATGATTCTCCGATTAATTTAAATAAACGGATATAGAAAACATTTTAAATAATAACCGCGGCTTAACTATTTCTGCGCGAATATTATGTGCCTTCCTGCCATGAAGAAAGATATTTCTTTTGCTCTTCAGTGAGTTTATCTATTTTAATATTGATTGAAGCAAGTTTAAGTTTTGCTATATTTTCGTCAATGTCTTTCGGCACTGAATAAACTTTATTTTCAATTTTTGACTTGACGTTTTTAATAAGCCATTCCGCAGACAACGACTGATTGGCAAAACTCATATCCATTACTGATGCAGGATGTCCCTCAGCTGAAGCAAGATTAATCAACCGCCCGTCGGCAAGCACGCATATCTTCTTTCCATTTGCCAAAGTATATTCTTCGACAAACTGTCTGACCACACGCACGGACTTTGCCATCTTTCTCAATGCCGGAATGTTGATTTCCACATTAAAATGACCTGAATTGCACACCACAGCTCCGGATTTCATTAATTTGAAATGAGCTGCGTCTATTACATTTATATCTCCTGTAAGAGTGACAAAAATATCTCCGCGCGCCGCTGCCTGAGCCATAGGCATGACAAGGAATCCGTCCATATTGGCTTCTATTGCTTTCAACGGATCAATTTCCGTAACTATAACATTGGCTCCCATACCCTTAGCGCGCATAGCTACACCCCTGCCGCACCAGCCGTAACCTGCAACAACAAAGGTTTTACCGGCAAGAAGATGATTGGTGGCTCTTATTATACCGTCTAAGGTTGATTGCCCTGTGCCGTATCTGTTATCAAAAAGATGTTTCGTAAGAGCGTCGTTCACAGCTATTATAGGATACTTCAACACTGCGTCTTTTGCCATAGCTTTAAGACGTATCACACCTGTAGTGGTTTCTTCTGTTCCTCCGATGATATTTTTCAAGTCCCTGCCTGAAGAATGAAGAGTGGAAACAAGATCAGCGCCGTCGTCCATAGTGATATTCGGCTTGGAATCAAGCACAGCGTTTATATGTTTATAATAGGTTTTGTTATCCTCGCCTTTTATCGCAAAAACAGGTATTCCGTAATTTACTACAAGAGACGCAGCAGTATCATCCTGCGTTGAAAGCGGATTTGAAGCGCACAGACGCACGGAAGCGCCGCCGGCTTTTAAAGCAATCATCAAGTTAGCGGTCTCTGTAGTTACATGCAAACACGCGGCTATATTCACATTCTTCAAAGGTTTTTCTTTTATAAAGCGCTCTCTGATCAATCTCAGCACAGACATATCTTTGTCCGCCCACTCAATGCGCATCTTGCCCTGTTTAGCCAATTTTTTATCCTTTATATCGTAGTTCAATTTATACCTCCAAATGTAAAATTTTTTATCCTTTTATGCCGCAAAATTTATATCGCGTTTTTAAGGATGTTTGCTTTGTCCGTCTTCTCCCACCTGAACATATTCCTTCCAAAATGCCCGTAAGATGCAGTGCTTTTGTATATCGGTTTATGAAGTTCAAGGGTTTCTATTATTCCTCTCGGATCAAGCTTAAAGTATTTCCGCACAATCTTTTCCAATTTTGCGTTGGACACCTTGCCAGTACCGAAAGAATCCACCATAATAGAAATCGGTTCCGCGACACCTATGGCATAGGCAAGCTGAACTATACACTTTTCAGCCAGCCCTGAAGCAACAACATTTTTCGCTATGTAGCGCGCCATATAACAGGCGGAACGATCAACCTTTGTCGGATCCTTCCCTGAGAAAGCGCCGCCGCCGTGAGGAGCCATTCCTCCGTATGTGTCCACTATGATCTTTCTCCCGGTCATACCTGTATCGGACTGAGGGCCTCCTATCACAAATCTCCCTGTGGGATTTATATAACAGTCCTTTTTATAGTTAAAATTTTTCATCAGTTTAGCCGGAATAGACGGTTTAATCACAGATTCTATTATTTCATCTCTTGCCCAATCAGCAAGATTCCCTGTTTTTTTACTTACGGAATCCTCTGTGTGCTGGGTTGAGACAACAAGTTTTTCAACAGCCACAGGCTTGCCGTTTAAATATTTTACCGTTACCTGCGATTTACCGTCCGGCCCGATATATTTAAGAACATTCTTTTTTCTGACATCAGCCAGCCGCAAAGTTAATTTATGGGCGAGAGCTATCGGAAGGGGCATCAGTTCATCAGTTTCATTGCAGGCATATCCTATCATAAGACCCTGGTCGCCGGCGCCTATCATTCTTCCCTTTCTGCCTACGCCAAGCGCTATATCCGGAGACTGCCTTCCTATGGCATTTAGAATACCGCAAGTCTTATAATTAAAGCCGTATTTCGCATCAGTATATCCTATATCCTTTATAACCTTTCTGGCTAATTCCTGCACGTCAATAAATGTTTCCGTGGTAATTTCTCCGCCCACAATCAGCAGCCCTACCGTTATATAAGTCTCGCAAGCCACCCTGCATCTAAAATTGTTTTTCAAAGGCGGATCGTTTTTATAAACCTCATCCAATACCGCATCCGATATTTGATCGCACACCTTATCAGGATGACCTTCAGTTACAGATTCCGATGTAAATATATAATCATTGTTGAACATTTTGCCTCCCCTTTATAAAATATTAAATCTAAAAATTTCTTAGAATTTACAATAATATTATTAATCTATCCTATGTTTATGTTATGCCGGCAGCAGACATTTTTGCCGTCAAACATATTTTTTTACCACTTCAAACGCAAATTTCAGTAATTTATCCGTTCTTTCTGTTGAATCAGTTTCCGAGTAAGTGCGCAAAACAGGCTCCGTACCGGATGGCCGCAAAAGAAGCCATGAATCATCTCTAAAAACTATTTTTAAACCGTCATAATCTTTAATTTCTTTTATGTTAGCCAACTTTAAAGCATGCCGTTTCACAGCAATGGTAAACTCTTTTTTATCAATAGGAGCGGATAATTTTATATCTTTTCTTTTAAAAACGGATTTACCGAATTTTTTCTGCATCTCTTGAACCAGACTGGATAGTTTCTTGCCGCTCTTCGAAAGCATTTCATAGATGAGCAAGGCATTGAGTATTCCATCCCTCTCTGGGATCCCGCCTTTCCATCCGTAACCGCCGGATTCTTCGCCGCCGATCAAAACATCCTCTTTAATCATACGCGGACATACATATTTAAAACCTACAGGAACTTCCTCGAAAGGAAGAGAATAATGTTTAGCGATTCTTTCAGACAAATAACCCAAAGAAATAGTTTGAACAACCTTGCCGAAAAGTTTTCTTTGCTCTATAAGATACAGCAAAATAAGAGGGAAAACAATGTGCGGCGAAAGGTATCTCCCCTTATCGTCAACAAGCCCGATGCGATCCGCATCGCCGTCGAAAGCGAATCCGACATCAGCTTTTTGTTTTAACACTTCCTGTTTCAAACCTGAGAGATTACTTTCTATTGGTTCAGGGTTAATCCCACCGAACAACGGATCCCTGTAATTATGAATTGAATGAATACCGGTTTTAATTATTCTATTGAAAATACCCAAACCGCTGCCGAACATTGAATCAACCACAGCTGTAATCCCGCTCCTGCGCGGCAGATTAGTCATTTTCAAAAGATACCTTTCATAAATTCCTAAAACATCAGCTTCGAAAGGCATATCTCCGGAATGTTTTACGCTGCTTTTTCCGATCAATGAATATATGCCTGAAATAACTTCCTCTGACACAGACCCGCCGTAACTAAGTTTTATCTTTATACCGTTCCACGAAGGCGGATTATGACTCGCAGTAATCATAACCCCGTACAATTTATATTTTTTGCTGAAATATGATATAGACGGAGAAGTAACAGCTGAAGAAGAAATTTTCGTGTAGATGCCGTTGGCTAAAAGCGTTTGCGCTACAGCAAAAGCAAATTCCCTGGATAAAAATCTGTTATCAAAACCGACTATCGCTCCTGTGCCGTACACCCTGCCGGAACGCGTCTTAATGTAATCCGCTACAGCCTGGGATACTACGCGAACATTTGTGAAAGTAAAATCTCGGGATATTACGCCGCGCCAGCCGTCTGTGCCGAATTTTATGTCGAATTTATTTGTTTCTGCCATAATCATCCTCTAAACGCACAACATCCCACACCTCCGGAGTTGATACTTCAACAAGGGTAACATCTCCGAATTTCGCATACATCCTGTGAATCCTCTTAGGAGGAACAGTTATAACGCTGCCTTCCTCCATTACACGTTTTCCTGTTTTCAATTCCATAATGTATCTGCCCTTCATCGTGTATATGGTTTCATGCTTAATCTTATGGTATTGTTTGCTTAATCTGTGCCCTTTTTTTATAAACAAGATCTTCCCGACATATTTGCCGCATTTGGCAAACCATTTTTCATATCCCCACGGTTTTTGAACTATTTTCATTTTATCTCTCTGCATCCTTTTGATTGAAAATGATATTATAAAGTTTTTAAGTTTAATAAATTAAAGCTATTGCAGCAGTTAAGTTTTTTATGCTTGTTTATAACAAAAAAAAAAACAAAATATCAGAGGCATACTGCCAGAATATCAACGCCATATTTAATCAGTCACTATACCTTGCTGTATTTTCTAATTACAGTCCCGTCTCCTATAGCGCATCCCGGATTGATTGTAACATTATTTTCTATGACGCACCCCTGCCCGATCAGAGCAGTTTTCACATCGCAATTGTCGCTTATACGAGATCCGTTTCTTACAACGCAATCCGAAAGAGAGCAGCCCTTTCCCACGCGCACATTGTCGCCCAGACAAACAAAACCCGAAATCCTTGTAAAACTTCCTATTTTAACATTTTTCCCTGTTATAACACGGCCGTTGACTTCAACGCCTTTACCAATTTTATCCGGAGTTTTTAAAGCAAACCTTTCCATCAAATCACGATGCACCTTGAGATATTTTTCCGTAGTGCCTATATCTATCCAGTAATCGGAATAAATATACGCGTAAAATCTGGATTTTTCCTCAAGGAGTTTTGGGAAAAGCCCTCTTTCCACAGAATAAACAGTATCGCCGGGAATTTTATCGAAAATTTCAGGTTCAAAAAGATAAACTCCGGCGTTTATTGTGTCGCAGGTAATTTCATCTACAGACGGCTTTTCAAGGAATCTTTTTATCCTCCCGTCAGACGCAGTTTCAACAAGCCCGTAATGACACGGATCAGGCACTTTTACAAGAGTTATAGTCGCCTTAGCATTATTACGCTTATGAAAATTGACAAGGTCTTTTAAATTGACATAAGAAAAAACATCTCCGTTCATTATCAGAGCGGAAGAATCTATAAATTTCGCGGCATTTCTTATGGCTCCGCCTGTGCCGAGAGGCGACTTTTCTATGGCATAATGTATTTTTATTCCGTACTTTTTTCCTGTACCGAAAAATCTTTTAAATTCTTCCGAAAGGTACGCCAGACAAAACACGATTTCGTTTATTCCGTATTTTTTAAGAAGTTCTATCTGATACAGAATAAACGGTTTATTTAACACAGGCAATAAGGGTTTCGGAGTACCGCAAGTCAACGGTCTCAGCCGTGTACCAAGCCCGCCGATAAGTATTATAGCTTTCATTTTATTTTATCTTTCGCAGAAAAATATTTATATGTCAATTCCACTCCTGTCTTAAAATCAATTTTTGACGCCCAGTTCAGAACACGTTTCGCCTTATCCGGAGAAAGAGAACTTTTGAACAGTTCGCCTGGACGCTGAGGCATATACACGGGTTTTTTCAAATATCCGCTTATTTTTGCAAGTTCAAAAAACAGATCATTAACCGACTTCGTTTTTCCGGTAGCAATGTTTATAATATCATTTTTGCCCTTTGACAGCGCAGCCACGTTTGCCGCGACAATGTCGGACACAAAAACATAATCCCTCAACTGATTACCGTTACCGAAAATCATTATTTTGTCGTCTGAAAGAATTCTCTTTATGAAAATAGCCACCACTCCAGCCTCGCCGTGCGGATCCTGTCGCGGGCCGTAAACATTTCCGTACCTTAACGCAAGATAATTAAGTCCATAGGTCTTGGCATAATAATTAAGATAAATTTCAACTGTTCGCTTTGCGACGCCGTAAGGAGAAAGAGGTTCCGGAATTTTAGTTTCAGTTGGAGGAATGCGGCCGCATTCGCCGTACATCACTCCGCCGGAAGACGCAAAAATAAATTTTTTCACTTTGTAAAGAATACTATTTTCGAGCAGATTCAGAGTACCTATAATATTTACTCCAGCGTCGAACATCGGGTCAGACACGGATTTTCTTACATCAATCTGCGCAGCATGATGATTTACCATATCCGGTTTTTCTTTCTTAAAAATATCATTTATTTTTTTTTTGTCGCATATGTCAACCCTGTAAAATTTCGCCTTGGGATTCAGATTCACTTTTTTCCCTGAACTCAAGTTATCAACAACCACTACTTTATGTCCGGCTTTAATATAAGCGTCGCAAATGTTTGAGGCGATAAAACCGGCGCCTCCTGTAATCAATATCTTCATAAATCAATAAGCTCCTTTCCCTGAAAGCATAGCGGGTATTGTCTTTAGTATTATTTTTAAATCCAGAGCAAGAGACCAATGTTCCATATAAAATATATCTAACCGTATCATTTCTTCATAAGACACAGAAGCCCTTCCTTTTATCTGCCATAAACCCGTAATACCAGGTAAAACTTTTAATCGTTTTTTTGCCACATCATCATAGTGTTCTGCTTCCCATATTACTTGGGGTCTTGGTCCAACTATTGACATATTACCTTTCAGTACATTAATAAACTGAGGCATTTCATCTATTGAAAACTTTCTTAAGTATTTCCCTATTTTTGTTATTCGCGGGTCGTCTTTCATCTTGAAAACAGGACCCCCTCTTTCAGACAGGTGCTTGATGCTTTCCAATATCTTGTCCGCATTTGCTACCATAGTCCTGAATTTTATAAAATCGAAATCCTGCCCCCTGTAACCCCGCCGTTTGTGTTTGTAAAACACAGAACCGCCGTCTTCCATTTTGATAAGCAACGAAACTATAATAAGCGGAATACCGGCTACAGAAAGAATCAGCAGCGATAGCAGGACATCAGTGACCCGTTTAACGAAAAAATTCCAACCGTGCAATGAAGTAGCCTTAAACCGAAAAACCGGCACTTCCAGGAATTCGTCAATAACGATTTCCCCGCGCATAATTTCAAGGACATCAGGAACGAACCTGAAATCAACTCCGAGGTCGTCGCATATATTCGAAATACGTATTATTTCGCCGTGTCCCGGCTCTCCCATGGAATAAATCACTTCGTTTATACCGTTATTTTGTATCATTTTTTTAAGATGCTCCGAATCAGATGAATGTGAATGGTACACCTCGAATTTTTTCCTGTGTCTCAATGCCTTCCTGATGTCGTCCGCTATGCTGCTTTCTCCGACAACAAGAACATTGTGCGTACCAAGAAGAAAATTGCCTACATAAACATCAACCAGGCCTATCAACTCGTGGGTTATGAATATTACGCATACACTTATGCCGAAAGCCAGGACGAGCATTATACGCGAAAAAGTAAAATCCCTGTAAAGAAATGTCAATGCGGCAATTATTACCGTCCCGAATAATACGCCTTTAGTTATTTTAAGGAACTCGTTCAAAGCGTCAATTTTTCTCGTACCGTAAAAATCGGAATAAACAAAAATTACGCACCACAGTAAAATAACCACGAATATAGCGGTGTGATACAATCCGAAAGGCGGTATCCCGCGGAGAACCGGAAGCAGACCTGAATAAAACCTGATCCAGTAAGCCAAAATAAAAGAAATATAAACGGAAATTATATCCGCAAAAAATAAAGCGACCGGAAAAATCACCCTCCTGATTTTTTGTTTCATAATCTTTTTATTTTACCAATTTTTACTTTTTTTTCAATAAAATTCTTTATATCCGCCTTAAACCGGTCCTTTGAAAATCTTTCGGCATTTTTTCTGATTTCGTTTTTGTCGAACTTCTTGGTTTCGAAAACTCTTAATGCCGAAATCAATGAAGCGACACTTTGCTCATCGAAAAATATGCCTGTCTTGCCGTGTATTACGGTCTCCTTTACGCCTCCCTTTCCATATGCTATTACCGGCGCGCCGCACGCCTGCGCCTCAACAGGCACAATGCCAAAATCCTCCTCTCCCGGGAAAACCAGCGCTTTGCAATGTCTGTAGTAGTCGCGGAGTTTTTCGTTATCAAGCCAACCGAGAAACTCTATGTTTTTGAGCGCAATGCCTTTCAACTTTTTTTCATCCTGACCGGAGCCGATAATTTTCAATTTCCAGCCGAGGACGTTAAATGCCTTTACAGCAAGATCAACTTTTTTATACGGAGCGAAAGCGGAAACAACTAAATAATAGTTGAGCGTTGAGGGTTGAAAGTTGAGAGTTGAAGGCATAAAGAATTCCGTGTCAACTGGCGGATTTATCACAATTGCTTCCCTATTATAATATTTTTTGATTCGTTCACTGACAAATTCAGAATTCGAAATAAAGTAATTTACATTTTTTGAAGTTTTTATATCCCATTTCTGTAAATACGGCCTTAATATTTTCATAGCTGTTTTTGTGGTTATTTTCGCATTGTCGAAATACTGGCCGTACATATCCCAAACATACCGCATTGGCGTATGGCAGTAGCATATATGCATTGAATTCTTTGGAACACTTACACCTTTTGCAACGCAATGGCTTGACGAAATAATCAAATCATATCCGGACAGATCGAAACTCTTAATGGCAGCCGGCATAAACGGGAGATAATACCTGTATTTATTTTCGACATCCGGAAAATTCTGCAGAAAGGATGTCTTTATTTTCAGATTCTCAATTGTCTTCGAAAGTGAGCCATGCTTATAAACAAGCGTAAAAATATCAGCACCCGGGAACAATTCGCAAAACGCCTCTAAACATTTCTCGCCGCCGCGCATGCCTGTCAGCCAATCGTGGATTATCGCTACTTTCATATTCGATCCTTAATCTTCCAAGCCAATGGGGCTATCTGATGATAACCATTCATTTCCAATTCCTTCTTTGCCTTATCGAAATCATATCCGCCGAAATAATTGAGAATTATAAAGTCATAATTTTTATTCTCTATATATCTTGCGGTAGATCCATATATACATTTTATGAATTCAGGATCACCGCCGGCATAAAACATCGTTTGCGGATAATCTACAAGAACGGTTTCGGTACCAGAACGAATTTTTGCTACATATTTTGCCGAATAAAACGGCGAGGGTTCATAAATTCTCGCATTCTCCGAAAAAGAACTAAATTTGTTAATCCGTCTATATGTTTTAACACAGCCGAAAATTATAACCGCAAGTACCAAGGCTAATGTCACTTGTTGCTTCCTTTCAAATAGTTTGGCAGCCGATATAGCAGCAATTAAACAAAAACCGTACAACGCGGGATAATCATAATAGGCATTTTTCAAATATGCCTTGGGGAACGGGAATAAAAGAGCAAACCAAATAAAAGAAAATACCAAAATGAATGCATTTTTTCTGATATTTTTGACTGTGAAAACAATTCCAAAAACTACAAATATCATAATAAAAATGCCCAAATGTTCGGATGTAATAGCGGGGGTTTTAATTATTGCTTTTACTAATTCTTTTGTTGACCATTCCGAAGTTCTGGTAAAAAATCCAAATAACTTAAATAAATCTTTTACGGATAAATGAAATATCCATAATAATGTTGGGATTAATGATAGAAACGAAGCAATAATAAATTTTATTATTTTTTTCGAAAAATTGTCCTTTAATAAAATTACCATTAACGGAAAATAGCCAATAATAGCGGAAAATTTTGTAAACACCGATAAACCCATAAATACAAATGCCAAAATATAGTTACTTATTTTCTGTTGTTCCTGATATTTAATAGCAAAATAAATACCCGATAAAAGAAAAAATACAAACGGACTTTCCAACTGCAAACTTCTTGAAAAATAAACGATACCATGCGCCGACGAGACAAATAACGCAGAAAATAACGCGACATTTTCGCCATATAGTTTTTTGGCAATAAAAAAAAATATATAAACAGAGAAAATCCCAAAAATCAAATTTGGCAAGCGGGCGGCCCATTCGGTAACCCCAAATAATCCGAATGAAATATATACCATCCATGGTACTAAAGGTGTCGTAGAGTAATCTTTCCCCATATCGTTCATTTGATTGAATATGCCATATTTGTAAAAATTCACAGCAGACATCGCATAATGCCCTTCATTCCAAGCGTGAAGACCGGAAAAGTGCTGAAAAATAATTGGTAATCTTAATAGCAACGCATAAAATAAAATGATGTATATCAAATATTTCTTTATTTTACTATTTTTCGTAATTTCCATACCAAGAACAATGCCTCCCATATTATATTTTTGGAGATTTTCGATTTCCCGAGAGTCCTGTCCGTAAATATTATAGGGTATTCGAAAATCCTGAAACCGTTTTTATATGTCCTGTATTTCATCTCTATGAGAAAACCATAACCCTCGGATTTTATATTTTCAAGATTTATTGTCTCTATTACTTTTCTTTTAAATCCGGAAAACCCTGATGTGCAATCATTGACATCGAATCGTAAAATCGTTTTTGCATAAAAATTTCCGACCCGCGAAATCACTTTCCTCGTTGCGGGCCAGTTCCTTACGCCTCCGCCTTTTACGTATCTCGAGCCGATTATATAATCATATTCGTCAAGTTTTTTCCGTAATTCCGGAAGATAATCCGGATTGTGGGAAAAATCCGCGTCCATAGTGAAAATCAAATCAAAATTATTTTTAATCGCCCACTTAAATCCTTGAATATACGCTGTGCCGAGCCCGAGTTTTCCGGTGCGGCGCATGACATATAAATCGCTATTGCTATTTTTTAATTTTTCGAGAAGTTCTCCCGTCCCGTCCGGGGAATTATCGTCAATAACCAATACACAAAAACCGAGCCCAGTTACCCGGCAGACCATCTTTTCGATATTTTCCGATTCATTATAAGTCGGTATGATAACAAGAGGTTTTTTAAGTTCCATATACGCCTTCAAATATTTTCACCATACTTCTTGCAGAATTCTCCCATCTAAATAACTTTGCGCGTTCAATCCCTTTTTTTGTCAATTGCTCCTTGAGAGCGCTGTTTTGCAAAACCAGCAATATTTTTTCCGCTATATCTTCGACGCTATTCGGGTCGCAATATATCGCTGCATCGCCGCATCTTTCCCGCAACGCAGGGATATTTGAAACTATAACGGGGCACCCGCAAGACATTGCCTCAAGCGGAGGCAGGCCGGACGACTCGTAAAAAGACGGAAAAACGAATAAGTCGGCACTGGCATATAAATCGGCAAGTTCTTTCTCCCCGATATTCTCCCTGAAGAATACTTTCTGTATCGGACCTTTTAAACTCATCTCTTTGAATATCGGCATCCGGTTGCCTGCAATAATCAATGTATGCGGTATACGAGAGGAAATCTCCAGGAAAGATTTAATTAAATGTTCTACATTTTTTCCCGGGCTCAAACTACCAACATACAAAATAAACTTTTCTTTTTCATTAAATCTCTGCTTATCTAAATAAATTTCATTCACGCCGTTCCGCACTACATCAATCTTATTTTCATATTCAGGGAAAATATTCAGTATGTTTTTTCTCTCCGATACGGATACGGTAATAATCCGGTCTGCTCTTTTTAATGCCTTGGGAACTAACCACTCATAATAAACCTTAAATGACCGCTTGTATGCCTTACGATATTTTATAAATGAAATGCTATGTAAAGTAAGAACAAGTTTGACCCTTTCAGGCAACCAGAAAGGGGCTATGTTGGCCGGACAGAACAAGATATCATAGCAACGCGCCCTATACGGGAGGACGGTAAATTCCCATATCTGCTGAAAATATCTGTTGAAAATTTTCGGTTTTACAAGATCATATTTGAAATTGATTTTATCGAATGCATTTATTATCTCGCGCACATAACACTGCACGCCGGTGTTCAATTCATGGGATAAAACCCTGCCGTCAATAATAACTTTCATGGCATAATCCTCTAACCAAGCCGCTATTAGGAGCAATTAACTATAAATTCCGATACTGCCCTACCGCTATTTGGAAAATTCAAAATATTTCCTGGCAACAAACTTGTTCAGATTCCGCTTAAAATGTTGCTCGTCGAATAATATGGCATTCTTTCTGATTGTATTGCTTGCAAATATTTTTTCATTTTGTTCGAAACGTTTCACTGCTTCCATTATTGACAAGACGGTCTGCTCGCGAAAGAATGTACCGCCCACCCCTTCCTTGACGGTTTCCAAAGCACCACCTGCAGCGAACGCTATTACCGGTCGGCCGGAAGCATTCGCTTCGAGGGGAACAATTCCGAAATCTTCTTCACCTGGGAAAATAACCGCGCGGCATTCCGCATACTCACGCGATAACTCTTCGTCATCCAATTTCCCTAAAAATTTTATATTTCCACCTGAGATATTTTTCAAATATTCGAGCTGCGGACCGGTCCCTACGACATGCAAAGGCAGGTTCAATTCATTGAATGCTTCTATGGCAATATCTATTCTTTTATACGCATTAAGCCGCGAAACTATTAAAAAATAATCCCCAGTAGTTTCGGATATATAAAATTTGCCCGTTTCAACCGGCGGATAGATAATGTAGGAATCCCTGCCATAAACATCTTTAATCCTCTGCGCGACATTATTACAAGTGGAAATAAAATGATCTACGCTTTTAGATGTCCCTATATCCCACTTTTTCAATAGGGAAGTAAGCAAGGATATTATCGACTTGCCTATGATATTTATCCTCTCTTTCTCGATATAATTTTCGTATCGCCAAATAAACCTTGCCGGAGTGTAGCAATAGCATATATGTAAAGCATTTTTCGGGACTTTAATACCCTTTGCATAAGCACTGCTGGATGACAATATGACATCGTACCCGGATAAATCGAAACATTTGAAGGCCAACGGATAAAATAAAAAATACTTTTTGAAGTGCTTTTTTATGAACGGCAATCTTTGCATGAATGATGTGCGAATATCCATAGTTCTAAAAACTCCGGGCATACTTTCTGCGTTGTATATTGAGGTATAAATCGGGGCAGATGGGAACACTTCGTGCATCGCTTCTATTACTTTTTCTGCACCGCCGTACTGGTTCAAAAAATCATGTACTATTGCCAATTTCATTTTTTATATACCTCTTCAAATACTTTCAATGTTTCAGCAGCGCATCTATCCCAGTTGAACATCTTTACTCTTTCCAGACCTTTTTCTATCATTGATTTCCTTAAATTCTCATTACTCAAGACCGAATACATTCCATCGGCAATGCTATCTATACTACAAGGATCCACATAAACGGATGCATCTCCGCACACTTCAGGTAATGATGAAACATTAGAAGTCACAACAGGACATCCGCATGCCATTGCTTCAAGCGGCGGCAGGCCGAATCCTTCATAAAGAGAAGGATAAACAAAGGCTTCGGCATTTTGATACAGCGTTTTCAATTCTGTATCACTCAAGTATCCCAAACATTTTATACCATTAAGCAACTCGATTCCTGCATCCGCAAAATTCGTATGCCCGGAGCCTACTATGACTAATTCATGGGGTATATAGTTTTTCTCTTTGATGCTCCTATATGCCTGCATCAATTTTGCAATATTTTTACGAGGTTCAATCGAGCCCACAAAAAGTATATAGGGTCTATTTATGTTTAGTTCTGCAAGCATCTTATGACTGTTTGCTGATATTCGGGTATCGAAAACAGTATCTATGGCAGGATTAACCACACTAATTTTATCCTGGTCAATGGACAAATATTTCATAATTTCGTTTTTAGAACTTTGGGATATGGTAATAATCTTAAGTGCCTTTCGAGCAACAAGCGGTATCAATATGCCATAAACATACCTAAATCTTCGCGAAAACCATGCTGGGTTGACAAGAAATGAAACATCACACAACATCAGCACCGAATTTATCACAGAGAACACAGGCCCTGTATTTGCCGGATTAAACAAAATATCACACCGGTTATTATAGGCAAGACGACCTAAACGGGTTTGTTCCCAAAAATATTTATTTAGGGTACCGCCTTCGAGCATGTTGCACTCAATAAGACGTGTATTCCCATTTTTCGAGCAATCCTTAAAATATTTTTTATTTTCCAAAAAAACAATATATTCGTTCTTTTGGTCGATTTTCATTATATTTTTTAATATGTTATACGCTACTCTCTCGACCCCTGTCATATTGGGATGAGAAAGGTATCTGCCATTGTAAGCTATTCTCATGTATAAAACCTCAATATTATTTGTTTCATCTTTACTACATTACTATCGAATTTCCATTTTTTATTGAACCAATCACATCGTCATTGACTTACTTTCAGCACACCCTACGCGTGTACGCTAAATACTACCGGTTAGATTGGCATGTTTATTAAGTAAAATTATGATTCCTATCATAAACCATAAAAAGGGCTGGTTATAATAGTGATATGTAAAATTGCTGCCTATTACTCCGATGTATCCTGCCAAAAGGCCGACTCTATAAGCAAAAAAAATGTCCCGAGATGGGCTCTTAATCAGATATTTATGTGTTATAATCACCAAATATAAAACCATAAATGCATTAATAATACAGCCGACTAATCCCGTTTCGGATAAAAAAGATAAAAATGCACTATGCGACATAGCATTGGCAGGAGCCCCTTCTCCAACAAACACGCCATAGTTACCCAGTCCCACTCCAAAGACAGGATGCTCTTTCCATATTCTGACTGCTTCCAAAGCTAAATTTTTATGATGCGAGGTGGATTCATCACCTTTCAGGAATGTCTGGCCGACTCTGCCCATATAAAGCGACGGATTAAAAAGGTTGCTTATCTTAGACGGAAGAATAAAAAAAGCAATAAGAAGAAAAATTACTATAATAAACAACTTCTTCAAGATACTTACCTTATTGAATATGCGTTTCCAATAAAAAAGAATCACCAATGTTGATAAGATAAACCCGCCTATTATACTGCGGGAAAAACTTCCGAAAGTAGCGCCCACTACAATGACAGTCGCAATAAGACTTACAAAAACATACTTCTTCTTGCAAATGTTATAAACCGTAACACTTATAATCAACGGAGCGATACTTAACATATAGCCGCCATATATAGTCGGATCCCCAAAAGTTCCCCGGCTCCTTGGCACCCATATATCCCCAATTTGAACAGTCCAAAGTCGAAGCGAACTATTCATATCGGGACCGTATAACGGATATTTTTCAATCGGCAAACTCAAATCATACCCGTATGCAGCACCGATCCATTGAATTAACCCATATATACCTAAGACAATTCCGGTAACAATCAGCGACCGCACGGAAAATTCTATCTTTCGTTCAGTATTTACGGTGTTTATCACATATAAAGTAAGCGAAAACAAAATAATATACTGGATTGTCATGCGCAGCCAACGACCGACATCCCCGACATTTAACAATGAGACCATATTTGCCATTAACAATAATACGAACAGAAATATCACCGGGTTAACTTGTATAACAGTTTTTCCCCTGATTATTTGTATCAGCCAAAAAAAGATTCCGGCTGCAAAAATAAGCATCCATAGTTTTATGGTGAAACCAGCATAATAGCTTACCACTTCCAAAGGTAGTGTGAATATAAGAAAAAATAAACCGATTTTATAAGGATATATTCTCATTATACAATGAATCTCCCTTCGGCAAGCGGCAGGGGGAGTAACCAAGTTATTGAAATTTTATGCGCGCGATACACCATTATGTTAACATACAAAATTGACAGAACTATGTACTCGTAGAATGATTCTTACAGATTAAATTGCGATACAATTCTCTATACGCATTCGCCGTGCGGCTCATATTATATGTTTCCAAAACTTTTCTTTTGCCGTTTGATCCCAAGAAATGAGCGTATTCCCTATCTTGAGCAAGTTTTATAATGGCTGCGGATAGCAGAACTGGATCTCGTGGCGGCACAAGTATGCCGTCGAGCCCATTTTCAATAATTTCACAAAATGCTCCTATATGTGTGGCAATGACGGGTTTCCCCAACGACATCCCCTCAATAATTACCCTGCCGAAAGTTTCCGGCTCAACCGAGGCCTGGACAATAATATCCAAATCCGATATGGCTTCATATCTTTCTTCGATAAAGCCCGTAAAAACAATTTTTTCACTTATCCCGAGTTCCTTTATTAATTTTTTTATATATTCATTATATTTTTCAGCGCCGGGGCCGGGTTCACCGATTATGAAAAATCTGCAATTTTTAATTTTTTCAAGGACAGCAGGAATACTTTTTATAAAGTACTCCTGACCCTTTAAGTTTTCAATTCTCCCGACGGTACCGATTTTTATTTCAGGACTTGCCGCCGGACTGTATTTTTTGAAAAAGGAATTTTGGCTTTTTGACGGAATCTTTTTAAAATCTATCCCGTTATAAATAATACATAATTTGCTTTTGTCGGCAATAGCCATACCATAATGATTCATTACAGTTTTTGATACACAAATTATCTTTTTGGGAATAGCAGAAAAAATTCTGAACAGCCAAGGCGGAAAATCAAAAAGATGATGAACCCATATCACCGGTATTTTAGTAAACACAGAGACAACAGCAGAGAGGATATGAGTCCTTACCGTATTCGCTTGAATAATATCCACTTCATTTCGTTTAGCCATTTTAACTAATTGAATAACACCGGAACATAAATTGAAGAAAGCAGCAAAAAGATTTTTTATTTTCAATTTGCCGCTTGAGAAAAGCACCGACTCCAGCCCTCTTTTATTCAGATATTCTCTTCTGGTTTCACAAGTCAAAGCAAATATGAATCTGAATTCGTTGCCATTAAGCATTTCAGCCAATTCTATCTGATATAATTCTCCTCCGCCTAAATGAGGTGAATTATCGAGTATCAGGACACAGGTCTTTTCTTTCATCAATCACCAAATAGTTATATATGCCTTATCAAATTCTATTTTTCCGGGTTCTATACCATTCTATGGTTCTTTTCAGCCCCTCTTCCAAATTAACTTTAGCGGAAAAACCTACTTTTTTCTTCGCTTTAGCATTATCGCAATTTCTCCTCGGCTGTCCTGATGGTTTCGAAGCGTCGAACACTATTTTAGGATTTTTACCGGATAATTTTACTATTAAATTTACCAAATCTTTTATTTTTATTTCTTCGGTCGTACCTATATTTACGGGATCCGCACAAGAATATTTTTCCGTAACTTCAATCAACCCTCTGGCAAAATCCTCGACATACAAAAACGCCCTGCTCTGTTCTCCGTCTCCCCATACGACAAGCGGATCTTCTCCATCAAAAATTCTTTTTATTAATGCGGGAATTACATGCGATTTTTCTGGGTCAAAACAATCCCTCGGCCCGTATGCATTGTACGGGCGTGCTATGGCAACTTCCATGCCAAATTCTCGCGCATATGCTTGTCCTTGCGCTTCCGCCATTCTCTTTGCCAAACCATACCCCTCGTTAGTTCCCTCCGGAATAAACCTCATCCCTTCAGTCTCAGGAGTAGGTATAAGACAATGCCTTGGATAAACGCAAGCGCTCGACACAACCAAGAACCGCTTAACTTTATTCAAACGAGATGCCTCCAGCATATTGGCGTTGATTCTAACATTATTGAAAAACATTTCGGATTGATGATGCTGATTGTAATTTATGCCACCGACCACCGCTGCAATATTTAAAATCACGTCCTTCCCCTTTGTGACCTGCAAACAATTGTCTATGTTAAACAAATCTTTTTGAATATATTCTACCTTGTCCAGTACGCGACTCAAGTTGGAGTTTTTCGATGCTTCCGCTTTATCAACAACAAAAACATTTGCCTTTTTTTCCAATAACATCTCAACCACATAAGATCCAATAAATCCCGTACCGCCTGTGACAAGCACCTTTTTATCTTTCCAAAATTCCATACTCTGCCCCCTTATTAAAACAATTTTTCGAACACGGAAACCACATAATCCAAATCATCTCTCGTAAGATACTGATGACACCCTATATAAAAACCGTTTCTTCCAGCATAATCGGCATTCGGAAGTTTGTCAATATACTTATCTTTTAAAAATACATACGCCGGTTGCTGTGTAGGAATACATCCGAATAACGGTCTGTTTTCTATTCCCAATTTTTCCAATTTAAACCGTAATTCTTTTCTCGATATTTTATGAGTATCTTTTATAACAACCGGATAAGCAAGATAACTTACATTTTCATCAAACTTCGGGAGTCGCAAAATGTCGGAAAATTTTTGCAGTTTTTCATTAAGGTATCTGACATTACTCTGTCTTTTGATAAAAATTTTGTCGGCTTTTTTTACCTGCGATACGGCAAGCGCCGCCTGGAACTCCATCGTTTTAAAATTGTAACCTATAATATCATGCGTAAATCTTGGATCATTATCTTCAAAATCCAAGGAACTGTGAGGACACTTGCCATCGAATCTTTGGCATACATTGCAGGAGCACAATCTGCCGTTTGCTTTAATCTTCTTTACTAATTTATAGATATTTACATCATTGGTGTTAAGTGCACCCATTTCACCTGCTTGTATATTATGTGCTATATAAAACGAATAAGCAGAAAATAACGACATCGAACCCACTTTTTTGCCGCGATACATGCTACCATGTGCCTGAGCAGCGTCCTCGATAATAGAAAGCCCGTACTTTTCAGAAATTTTCTTGATCCCTTCCATATCACAAGTATATCCCATAAGGTGAACAGGATTTATCGCAGCATAATTTTCCGGATCATTCACAGAATCAAGATGGTCTTTTATCGTATCCGGCGTTATCGTAAATGTTATAGGATCAATATCAACATAAACAGGTTCAAAACCTGTAGTAATAAGAGCATTGCTTGTAGCTATATAAGTGAGCGGAGAAGTAATCACCTTCATTTTCTTATTTCCGTATTTTTTATATTCCCTAAGCGCACTCCATCCTGACATCAGAGATGCCGTGCCTGAACTAATAGCGACACAATGTTTCGTTCCTATGTATTTCGCCCATATCTTTTCAAATTCGTTTACCTTTTTGCCCTCCGAAATTCTTCCGGAATCAAGAACTTCAATTACTGCTTGTTTTTCTTCCGTCCCAATATGGAAATCACCAACATAAACACGTCTCACCTAAAAGTCCTCCTTGATGCAAATCTTCTTTAATCATTTTCTCTATGGTTTCCGCGAAGTATCCCTTTGTAAACAGTTTGTATCTCTCCGAGTTCAAATAATTTTTTGCCGCTGCTTTATAAATATTGATCTCGTCATCCCCGATAGAACGCAAATAATCGCCCAATTCTTCATAACTCGCAAAATCCCGCATATCTATAAAACAATTTTTGGGAATGTAACTCCCGATGTCCGGTGCTCCCAGATATATCGGAACAGTCCCGGTGAAAAAACAGTCGAATATTTTTTCCGTTATATACCCGTCCAGAATCATATTCTCGAAGCACACGGCGAACTTATAATTGCTCAATGTTTCGTACTTGGATTTCACAGAACCTTTATAACTCTTTCGGATAACTTTTCGATTAAGAAAGTAAGGCAAATAGAAAATATCTTTATCCCACCCATAACCGTACAAATCTAAATTGCCGGAAGTGCCGAAATATTTTATGGCATTAATCCTTTCGCTGTAAAGTTCCCTGAAATATTTTTTTGGTTTTTTGTTCCCGTTTATCAATGCAAGAACTTTTCTTTTCTTATTGCCCCATAACTCTTCTTTAATTCCGTCTTCTGTTTGCGGCCAGTAAAATTTGTGCGCATTCGGTACGCCTCTTATATATGTATATATCCCGGTTCCGGTTGTGTGCATCATCACACGCTTAAAATATTTTGAGATATTCTTAATCTTATTATATAAACCAGGCGCAACTACCGGAGGTTCGAATATGAAAAATGCGCTTAGGATAACTTCACTTCTTTCAGCAAGAGCTTTATAATTCGGAACCATGCCCAATGATATATATATATTCTTTTTGCCAGAATATTTGTTATTCAGCAGATAATCGGCGGTGTGAACCTCGCACCCCAAGGATTCCAAATGTTTTTTTAAAAATATCCATGGTGCCAGACAATTATCGCGATTGTAATATTCATCATCTTCGCAAAAAAGTACATCTCCATAATATGCCGCAGAAGATGGATCAATGAACAACTTTACATCTTTTAAACTTTCCATATTTTGTCTTAATTCCTTTGATAAAATTTATGACAATACCACTACACCCAATAAATGTAAAAAATAGGAAACTGCCATAAATCAAAAGTTTTTTAAAATTCTCAAAATTTTTTATACCTGTAAAAAAAGTTCTCCAAGAAATAGAATTTATTAAGTGCTTCCGAGCATTTTTTTCCATTTTTAAGTTAACGAAATTTCTTGCTATAAAAACATCATCCCAAAATTTATTGTATTCATACTGCCGGAACAATTCTGGCTCAATGCCGGTTGCAAGAGCAGGAGATTTTAAAAAATCATCCAGGACCAAAAAATGGTTAGCTCTTTTCGTAGTAGTAGTAACATATTGCCCGGATCCAGAGGCCCGGGTTACCCGTCGGTATATAAGCCTTTTATTTATAATGCCTACCTTGTATCTTTCGGCAATCCGGAGCCAATAGGCAGTGTCCAGGGCGCCACCGATCCAGTCGCCGTAACGGCCTGTTTCTTCGAATAAACCGACTTTAGCAAACACCTGTTTTCTTGCCATAAAAGTCGGACATATAAAAAAATTATGCGAACTTCTCAACAAAGATTTATAGACTTCCGTAAATGTGTAAACATTTTTATTTCTTAACTCTTTGGGCAAATTCTCTCCTACGCCGATAATAGCGTCGTCCTCATCAATCAGAGTATCCAGAGCGAACACGACACCGGCATCCGGGTTAAGTGCTAATAGAGAACTTTCCTGTTCTACTATTCCGGCATTGTAAATATCATCGGAATGATAAATAGCTACATATTCGCCGGACGCCAGGGAGATGCATTTATTAAAATTTTTTGCTGAACCGATATTCTCGGCATTTTTGTGATATGAAATTCGACCATCACAATTTTTTTTTACTACCTCCTCGGTATTATCTGTAGAAGCATTGTCACATACGACAATTTCAATATTGTCATATGTCTGGTTTGACAGCGATAGCAGAGTCTTTTTTATATACCGCGCATTATTGAAAGTCGGTATACAGATGCTAACCAATGGTTTATTTCCCATAATTTATACCTGCATAATTCAGCATATGCTTTATTCTTTTCTCATAAGTATGTTCTTCCAAAGTCCTTAGATATCCCGCAGACGCAATTTCTTCCCGCTCATTTTCATGAGACAAATAATATGCCACTTTTTCAAGTAAGTCGTCAGCATCTTCGAATATAGCTATTTCTTTACCTATTTCATAGCAATGTTCCAAGCCCTCTATATAAAATGAAATCTGAAAGCCACCACAACCCGGTATTTCGAAATGACGGCCCTTGATTTGCTCTCTATTTTTCTTGTCGCCTGTTTTAAACAATTGCAATGTATTTTTTGCAGACGAAAAAGATGAAAATATATATCTAACATCGTAAGAAATAGAATTAGACAAATTTAAATTGATTTTGCTTTGATTAAAAATATCTATTATCTCTTGATAAGGAGTATATTTATCTTTCCCCCAGCCGGCACCTACAACATAAACATCAAACCCGAATTTTTTTAACATTTTAATAAGCCATTCTCTATAGGGATGATACATCCCGACAAATGACACATCATATTTCTTTGATATATCTTTCTTTTTCCATAAATAATGGTTACATCCAAAAGGCGAATATATAACATTTTGTATACCAAAATCTCTCCATCTTTTTAGTCCGTTATAATCAGGTGTAGTTATAAAAGAAAAATAAGGCGCCCACTTCCTGCTAAAATTTATCCTCCACTGATCATCCCAAAAATAACATAAAGTTTTAGAAATTTCTTTTATTCGTGTCAATATTTCCGGGATAAATTCGTCCTGATATAAAGAAAAAATAACCAGATCAGGCTTCTCGGCATGGACTAAGTCTAACAAACCTGCATTCATTGCCTGCTTTCCTTTTTGTCGAAACAAAGTCATATAATCGAAAAAAAGAACCGACTCGCCGAACATCTTTTTGAGAGTATTAAACATATTGTAATAATCATACGAATACCCTCGGTCTTTTATCCCGTAATCATACAACATCGAAACAAATATTATTTTCGTGCCCGATATCATAATTTGTTGTGCCAGTACCTCAATCGTTGTTCGAACTCATCAATAAACGCCAGTTTAATCGGCAATATCAACCACTTCCGTGCCAGAATGAATTGTGTGAATAACATATAACAGCCCGTGATGCTAAGAAAAATAAAAATTCGTAAATAATTGGTAATAGATGAAAATGGCAACAAAACGAAGATTGCCAAAGGCAAACTCAGAAGCAGGGAATAGAAAATCCTGTTCCAAGGTATCCTTATCGGCAAAATTTGTCTCATATTGATATACAGATGAATAACAGCAAAGAACCAACCTGCTACAAGCGATGCTCCGACACCGATAAACGGATTTAATTTAGCGAAAATCAAAATCCCAAACAAGGCAACTATAACACCTGTTCCGCCAGGAGCAATCAGAGGCGTCATATTCAACTCAGTATGCGCCGCCAGGGCAAGAATAGAATATGTTATTCTGAAACTTTCGGCCAAAGCACCCCATAAAATAATATTGCCTACTTTGTGAAATCTTTCTCCGGTCAATAATTTTGCTATTAAAGTTCCATTTACGGAAACATACACCATAGTGATTATTATTGCCGGCAAAAAAGCAGATGCGTATCTATTCCAAGCGTCTGCCTTTTGTTGTCTATTGCTACCAGTAAGTTCACTATAAAAAATAGGTTGGTAATATTGGTTGAATACTGTTTCAAAAGTAATCATTATACTGCTGCCGATGCCAAAACCGACAACAAAAAAGCCCAATATCTCAATGCCTGCAACCTTTTGAAAAATAAAACGATACCCCTGAGTATGAGACCAATACAATAAAGTACTTATAGCCAACGGCCAGGCAAATGGGAATACCTTGCGGAAAGAAAAATCATCTTTCCGCAGTACACTAACTTTATTATGCCTTGAAATTTTAATTAAAAAAAACAAGGAAAGCAAAAGCAATAAAAAACTGCCTATCAACTGACCGGCGAACCAGTATTCCGCAGTATTGGAAATTTTGGACACCAAAAACCAAGAGCACAACAAACTTATCCATATAGTAAAATTTGTCATTAGAACAAATGGAATTCTATACCCCAACAAATTGATGTAACTTATATAGGCGGAATTAGCACTGATAAACATTATCCCCCCTGAAACAACCCCCATAAGCCATAAAAATTTCATATTTATGCTGAACAACGGTTTGAACATAAAAACACAAACAATCCCTGCCAAAGCAACAAGTAAAAAATATTTTCCTAATGTCGTAAGATATGCAAGTAGACTACCTTCTGTATACCATTCGTTTATTTTCCGATTAACATACATTCCGACAGGATTTATTGCCACCAGCCCGAACCAACCAATTATTGCCAAAATTATGTTATATCTGCCGACTTCAGAAGGCGACAAACAAGTTGTCAGAAGACGTATAGAAAGTACAGAAGTGGCAATAATTAGTACACGCCCTATGACAAGAACTATCATATCACTTATTTTTTTCATAAATATTAATAACACCCAAATTTTGAAATAAATGTGACGAAAATTTCAGAAATATATTTAATCTTTTCAGCAGTTATTCCGGGATAGACACCGATCCAGAATAGATTATTCATAACCAAATCCGTGTTATTTAATTCTCCAAATATTCTGTATTTGATGTTTCTGTATGCCGGCTGCTTTGTCAGATTACCGCCAAAGAGCATACGGGTTGCAATCCTATTTTTCTCAAGATAATTGACAATATCTGAACGGGTAAATGGCGCTTTTGGTTTTACTAAAATTGGGAAGCCAAACCAGCTCGGCAACGAATTTTCCGTTGCTTTTGGCAAAATAAAATATTTCTTGTATTCCCCCAAAAAATTAAATATACAACTGAAATTTTTTCTCCTGTCTTTAATAAATCCAGGCAACTTATCGATTTGAGCAACACCCACCGCCGCTTGCATATCCGTAACCTTAAGGTTATATCCGATGTGCGAATATACATATTTGTGATCATAACCGAAAGGAAGATTGCCAAATTGTTGGTTAAATCTCCTACGACACGTATTATCCTGCCCGGGCCGGCACCAGCAATCTCTTCCCCAGTCACGAAAAGATAAAATTATCCTTTTTAATAATAGATCATTTGTCAATACCGCACCGCCTTCACCCATTGTAATATGATGCGCAGGATAAAAACTACATGTAGAAATATGCCCAAAAGTACCAGTATATTTCTTTTTGTACTTTGCGCCAAGGGCATCACAATTATCTTCGATAAACCAAAGGTTATATTTTTTGATGATCTGTAATATTTTATCTATATTCACAGGATTCCCGAGAGTATGCGGCACAAAAATCGCCTTAGTTTTTTTTGAAATCGCTTTTTCAATTTCTTCTGCTTGGATATTATACGTCCCTAATTGTACATCTACAAACACTGGTACGAGATTATTCTGCAAAATGGGATTGAGAGTGGTAGGAAACCCGCATGCTGTAGTTATAACTTCATCACCTGGTTTTAACTGCTTATCTTTCAACAAAGGGGAAGTCAATGCCGAAATTGCCAGTAAATTTGCCGATGAACCTGAGTTGGTCAATAAGCAATATTTTATTTTCAAAAACTTCTCCAGTTTATTTTCAAATTCCTGGGCATATCTTCCAGAAGTCAGCCAAAAATCGAGTGAAGCATCCACCAAATTGATTAATTCTTTTTCATCGTAAACCCGACCGGCATAATTCACAAAACTCTGTCCATGTATAAATTTTATCATGGATAGTTTTTTCTTATACCATTTTTTAACAGCAATAAAAACATTATCCCTTAATTTTTTTTCTCCTGACATTTTATTCGCTCACTTTTATTCCATTTGAAATAGATCATGCAATTCGGTTAAAATTCTTCAGCATTATTTTACTATATCTATCAGCATATTAGATACAAGTTCTCTTCTTGGAAGAAACGGACTCTGATCTTCTATGGGCCTATTGACAAGAAGTTTTGGATCAACTATACTCTTCATATCCAAGATTACTTCGACAAATTCCGGTTTATTGCTTGATAATGCGTTCTTTATCATCTTTTCAGCGGAAATTATATCTTTTATCTTGGAAGTATTTATTCCGTATGCCTTTACCACCTTCTGGAAATCAGGATTCGAATATCCTATTACAGTAGCGGTATAATGCCTATTAAAATAAATCTGCTGGAATTGTCTTACCATTCCCAGACAGTTATTATTCAATAAAAATATCTTAACCGGCACTCTGTTCCTTACAACCGTTTGTAATTCCTGAATATTAATCTGGAAACCGCCGTCACCAGTAATAACAATAACATTATTGTCTCTGCGACCGGAGAAATATGCGCCGAGTGCTGCAGGAAGACTAAATCCCATGGAACCCATTCCGCCGGAAGTTAGCATTCTCTGTTTCTTTTTCAGTACAAAAGATTGTGCTGCCCATATTTGATTCTGGCCAACATCTGTACATATTATGTCGCCTTCCTTCGTATTATAAGATAATAGTTCCAAAAAATAATTGGGGTCTATATACCCGTTTCTTTCTTTAACGGAATAAGAAGGATATTTTTTCTTATAAGTTTCTACCCTGTTTACCCAATCGGTAAAATCCGGAAGTTGTATATCAACGATTCTCTTATTTAACTCTTCAAGGAAAAAAGAAGCATCGGATTTAATATTGAGATGCGTTTTTATTTTGTTGTATTTGAGTTCGTTCGAATCAATGTCTACATGTATGATTTTGGCCGCACGGGCAAAATTTTGAGGCACAGTGCCGGTTTGCCTTGTATCGAGCCGGGAACCTATAACAAGCAAAAAATCGGAATTTGCAACCGTAAAATTTGCGAATCTATTGCCATACGCACCTATCATACCAGAATATTCCGGTTCAGTGTGGGGATAAGCATCGAGTCCCATTAAAGAACCAACGACAGGAATTCCTGTTTTTTTTATAAACTTATCTAATTCTGCTTCTGCACCCGATATTCTTACCCCACCGCCGGCAAGAACTACTGGCCGCTGCGACGAGTTAAGTATTTTTATTACTTTATCCAATACTAAATATTGTTCCGGTGTTCTTTTCGGAATAAAATTTTTAATCTTGTCCGGGTTTATGTACGCCCTTTGAATATTTAAAGGAATATCAATCAATACGGGGCCGGGACGCCCGTTTTTTGCCAAATAAACTGCCTTTTGAAGATGATATTTTATCTCCTTCGCTTCAGTCACCATAACAGCGTATTTGGTTATCGGCTTTACAATGGAAACAACATCCGTTTCCTGAAATCCTGCCTGGCGTATAGGCCGTTGATTTTTATATTCATAAGTGTTGACTTGACCTGTAATGTAAAGACACGGGATAGAATCAAAAAATGCGCTGCCTATCCCGGTAATCATATTTGTGGCACCCGGCCCTGAAGTTGCCACAGCCACACCAAGATTTCTGCCGACTCTCGAATAACCCTCAGCAGCGAAAGCGCCTGCCTGCTCATGGTGTACCACAATAGTTTTTATGTCTTTTCTTGTATGAAGCGAATCAACTATATGAGCAATAGATCCCCCGACAAAAAGAAAAATATGTTTTACTTCCTGTTCAATGAGAAAATTTATTATATAATCGGAAACCTTAATCAATTTATTCTTTTTCATCTTTTAGCAACGCCTCCACACGACTCTGTTTCCCAATAATGTCTTAACAACCCCTTATTTTTTTCAAACCATTTTACGGTTTTTCTCAATCCTTCGCTTAAACTAGTTTCTGGGTACCAATTCAGCAACTTTTTGGATTTAGCAATATCGGCCTGCCAACATTTTGGCTCTTTGCGAGAATTGGCAACGGCATCCCAAACTGGCATCAACTGGCTACCGATCAATTGCATAACTTTCTCAACCAATTCTGACACAGTATGCTGCTCACCGCTGCCTATATTTATAATTTCACCCTTTATTTTATCAATATTCTCTATGGCTTTAAGATATGCTTCAACAACATCATCAATAAAGATAAAATCCCTGACATTTTTAGATGAAGACAAACAAGGGAGTTCCCCCCGCAATGCCGAAAGAATAAGATACGGTACCAATCTGGCCCTGTCTTCATAATATCCGTAAGGAGAAAAAAGCCGTAAAGTAGTTATAGGTAGCGACTCGGTTTTTGCTATAAAAGAACAATAGAGCGAAGCCGATGCCTTGGCAACCCCGTAAGCGGTTACAGGATCAAGCATATCAGTTTCTTTAATCGGGGTATCTTTAATGCCGTATTCGGACGAAGAACCGGTATTTATAAAAAATTCAAACCCGACTTCTTTGCAAGCATTCAAAACATTCACTGTCCCGGTTAAATTTATATCGAATATCTTCTTCCAATCTTTTTGAAATGGGTACCCCCCATACACCGCGGAATGAATTATTCCGTCAGGCATTATCTCGGAAACCACATGTTTCAGGCGATTCTCGTCGGTGATATCAACTATATTTATTCGGAATTTATCTTTAATATCATCTATTCTCCACAACAAAGAATCCTTACGTACAAATATAAAAACCTTTGTTCCGAGGTCTGCCAACCGGCGGACAAGATTGCTGCCGACAAAACCGGTAGCACCGGTAATCAATATTTTTTTGTTCTCCAGCATCATATTCGCTCAATCGAAAAATAATTCGTATACCATTCAACTGTTTTTTCAAGCCCGTCTTCCAAGGTATATTGTGGCTTCCAATTCAATATTTTTCTTGCTTTTTGCGACGCAAGGTACTGATGTGTTATCTCGCATTTCGCCATATTTAGCACATTATAATTTGGTTTTTTCTTCACGGCCTGATAAATTTTTTTCACAAATTCTATTACTGTGATTGGATTTTCATCGCTAAAATTGAATGCCTCTCCTCCTAAGTTCATTTTTTGTAATTTCTCTGCCAATAAAATATATCCGTTTACTATATCTTCCACAAAAACATAGTCACGAGTAAATTGCCCATCACTTCTAATCTCTACAGGATGAGCGGACAAGGCACATCTTATTGCTTCCGGAACAATTCTGGAAAAATTAAAATCCCCAGGACCATATATGTTTCCGCATCTGGTTACTGCAACCGGTAATCCATAAGTTTTAAAAAAAGCATGCGCTATCAAATCAGCACAACTTTTTGAAACATCATAGGTGTGTTCGCCGTGTAACGATGCCTCTTCTCTGTAAGGAAGATCTTTATGGCTACCGTACGCTTTATCGCTTGATGCTATAACTATGGACTTAGCTGTTTTGGAATTACGGCATGCTTCAAGTACTTTCCAAGTACCTTCTATATTGGATGAAAATGTCAAAAGTGGATTTTCAAGACACTTTCCTACAATGGCTTCGGCAGCAAGATGAAATACAACATCAATTTTATATGTCGAAATTAATTTGTCCACCAAGCCATAATTAGACACACTACCTTTAGTAATAATTATCTTATCATAATCGTCTTTGGTAAAAATGGTATTCCTTCTTTTAATGTCAATATCTAAACCTACGATCCTTGCAGATGAGGAAAGCAACATCCGCGTCAGGTTACTTCCCAAAAATCCTTCGTACCCAGTTATCAAAACATTTTTGTTTTTCCAGAATCTTTTATCCATTTATTATCTCCATACCTTCCAAGAAGCTTCCCCAGCATTCCACAATCCTTCCAGTTCAATTTTATCACGAAGCGTATCCATACATTTCCAAAATCCCGTATGTCTATAGGCATCTAACTGATTTGCCTGCGCAATACATTCCAACGGTTCTCTTTCCCAGATTGTAGAATCTCCCTGTTTAATATATTTGAATATACCTGGTTCCAAAACAAAAAATCCTGCATTGATCCATGACCCTTCTCCTTTGGGTTTTTCAAGAAAGGACTTTATGTGATTTTTTTTATCAAAATCTAAAACGCCAAATCTGCCGGCTGTTTGCACGGCGGTAAGAGTCGCAAGTTTTTTATTTTTTTGGTGCGTAGCAACCAAATCGTTTATATTGACATCGCTGACACCGTCACCGTATGTCATTAAAAATGTTTCTTTACCGATATATTTTTCTATACGTTTCAGTCGACCGCCGGTCATTGTATCCGCTCCGGTATCAACAAGAGTTACCTTCCACGGCTCGGAAGCTGTATTGTGTATAACAGTTTCGTTTCTTTTAAGGTCAACGGTCATATCGCTCATATGCAGGTAATAGTGAGAAAAGTATTCCTTTACGACATAACCAAGATATCCCAGACAAATAACAAATTCATTGAAACCGTAATGCGAGTAAATTTTCATTATGTGCCATAACATTGGCTTGCCGCCAATTTCTATCATCGGCTTTGGAATGGTTTGAGTCTCCTCGCTAATCCTGGTACCTTTACCGCCTGCTAAAATAACTACTTTCATTACTTCACCTGCCTTCAATTAAAGGTTTTTTTTCGAAATATTCCAAAATAAATATAATAAAAAGAGAAAAGATAATGCCAACAACTATCGCTATTATTACTATCTTTGCCCTGTAAGGAGCAATCTTCTTGTCAGGAAGAGAAGCAGGAGCAATAACTGAAGCAGATTTTGTAAAATATTTTATTTCCATCTCTTTCTGCCTCAATTTCTCCGATAGAGAGGTCTCTCTTTTCAATGCGCTTTCTTTCGATTCAATAAGCGCCTGAAATACATATGACTGCGCCACATTATTCGTCTTTTCCTTTAAAGAAATTTTCTTATCCAAATTAACTATTTCTTCATATACACGCTTTAACTGAAGATTCAAACTGTCAATTTCATTCTCTGTAATGCTCAATGCGTCCTTTATAAGATTATTTTGTCTTTCTTGGATTATAGAAGAAATGCCAAGCACCAATTTTTGAGCATTCTCCGGAGTGTCTCCTCTGCCGGAAATCAAAAAACAATCCGCGGTTTCAGACACATCAAACTTATCATTCAAATCATTTATTTTTGTATGCGCGAAACCAAGTTCGTCAGCAATCCTGAGTAAATAAACATTCCGCGGATTTTTTAACAGAATTTCCGTAAAAGCCGCACTTTCAATGTTTGATTTCTGGATTTTCGCTGGCGAGATAATCGCAGTAGATTGGTAAACGTTCGGTTGGATTAAGGCATACACAACAGCCAGAACAGCGATAGAACCTGTAATAGCTGCTACATATTTCCACTTTTTTATAACAATCAAAGCGCATTCGAATAAATCAATTTCATCATCAATCATAATTTTCCCGCCTCCACGGTTTTTTTGATTATTCCTGTAATATATTCTATCTTCTCATCATCCAGTTCCGGATACATAGGTAATGAAAGCGTTTCATCCTGAACCTTTTCCGCATTCGGGAAATCGCCTTTTTTATATCCCAAGTGACTGTACACTTTCTGCAAATGCAGCGCTACAGGATAATATATCTGACACGCTACCCCGTTTTCGAGAAGATTTTTCTGCACCAAGTCCCTTGTGCCCTTGTCTTTAAACCGCAATGTATAATAATTAAAAGAATGAGCGCACCATTTCGCGGATGTAGGAATTACAGCAACATCCTTTAGGGCATCGCCGTATTTCTTTGCAACCATGTTTCTCATTTCAGTCCATTTATTTATATATTTTAATTTTACCAAAAGGATCGCCGCCTGCAAAGTGTCAAGACGCGAATTGAAACCGCTTGTTTCAGTAAAATATTTATCTCTCTGCCCGTGATTCCTCAACATTAAGGCATTTTCATATATTTTTTTATCGCTTGTGGTTATAATGCCGCCATCACCGAAACATCCGAGATTTTTCGCGGGAAAGAAACTAAAACATCCGGCATCCCCTATATTCCCGGTAACCTTCCACTCTCCGGAGAATTTATATCTGGCTGTAAACGACTGGGCACAATCCTCTATGACTTTTAATTTATTGGATAGAGCAATTTTCATTATTTCATCCATTTTAGCAGGATGTCCGTAAAGATGCACAGGTAAAATCGCTTTTGTTTTTTCAGTAATTTTTCTCTCGATCTGTTGCGGAGATATATTGTACGTATCCAATTCTATATCGGCAAAAACAGGCGTTCCCCCGGATTGCACAATGGCCTCAGCGCTGGCAATGAATGTAAGAGGAGTCGTGATAACTTCATCTCCCTTTTTTATGCCTGAAGCCATAAGAGCGATTTTAATTGCATCTGTACCATTGGCTACTCCCACAGCGTATTTAGAGCCGCAATAACCAGCAAACTCTTCTTCAAATTGTTTCACTTCCGCGCCCAATATAAAGTTTGTATTGTCCAACACCTTTTTTATTGAAGCGTCAATCTCGTCTTTAATGTTTATGTAATTTATTTTCAGATCCACTAAAGGAACTTTCATAATATCAATAACCTCCTATTTCAGAATATCATGCACATGCAAAATACCTACAACCGTATGTTTGGTATCTACAACAGGCAGCACAGCAATGGGCTTTTCTCTGTTTTGCATTAATGCCAACGCATCCGCAATTTTCATATCGGAATATATGAACACCGGTTTTTTATTCATTATATCTTTTATGCGTTTGGCAAATATATCTTCACGCCTTTCCAAAATCTTGCGTATGTCGAAATCAGTTATAAATCCTATCAATCTGCGTTTCTTATCTATTACCGAGACCGCGCCGACCCGTTTTTCAGTCATTTCAACAAGCATTCTTTCGATAGAATCATTAATCTTTATAGTAGCATTTTCATCGTCGGATTTCATTATGTCGGCGACACGCATAAGTTTTCTTCCCAGAGAACCGCCGGGATGCAAAAGCCCAAAATCCTCAGGTTTAAACTTTCTCATTTTCATAAGAGTTACAGCTATGGCATCGCCCACAACAAGAGCGGCAGTCGTGGAATTTGTCGGCGCAAGATTAAACGGACACGCTTCCTTTTTTATTTTAACAATCAGCACCACATCAGACTTTTTTGCCAAAGTGGATTCGGAATTAGCAGTTATTGAAATAATTTTAGAACCGATTTTTCTTATTGACGGCAGCATACCGAGCAACTCCGCACTTTCTCCGGATTTGCCTATGGCAAGTATTATGTCATTTTTTCTAATCACGCCCAAACTGCCGTGCATCCCGTCAGTAGGATGCAAATATATGGCGGCTGTGCCTGTGGACACAAGTGTCGCTGCAATCTTTTGCGCTATTATGCCGGATTTGCCTACTCCGGTCACTATAACTTTTCCGCGGCATCTAAAAATTATCTTAACGGCTTTCTCATAATTCGCGTTTACGCAATGTTTCAAATGTTCCAAAGTTGTAACCGCATCTTTTATAACGGTTATTATTTCTTTTTTAATTTTCATAAAAACAGCCCTTTAGCGGAAAGATATTCGATAATATCTATATTATTGCCGCTATCAAAATAGGGTTTGCTGAAAAACTATTTTTTGCGAATGTTAACGATAGATTTTGCGCATAGGTTCCCCTAATTCTTATACACTTTCTGTGGATTATTTTTTGGTTTTCCCTAAATTCTTGCCAGCGCTGTGGATAAGTTCATCGCTATCAAGCCCAGCCGGATATTCAACTCTTCATTTTTGTATACCAACCGCTCTAATCCGTAATGAACTTTTGATACGCCGATAAAACCTTCTATCTCGCTACGCTTTTTTTGTTTCTGCTTTATCCACTTCCAGAGTTTTTTTGACGCCTCGCTTCCACTCTTGCGTCCTAACGGCACCAGCGCCGCTTTTATTCCTTCTTCTTTCAACATTTCACGGTTCGCTAAACTCCCGTATATCTTATCCGTGATGACCGTCTTCGGCTTTTTCCCAAACCGTCCTTCGTGTAATTTCAAACTTTCAGATAATAC
>MWCF01000113.1 GCA_002069855.1 Elusimicrobia bacterium ADurb.Bin231
TAAGAATTAGGGGAACCTATGCGCAAAATCTATCGTTAACATTCGCAAAAAATAGTTTTTCAGCAAACCCTAATTGATTCGCTGAAACACGGCGGCAGGTGCGGAATGGTTTTATCCGAAGGTGTACTATTTAGAAACAATGAAAACGCTTATGTTCAGACAAAAAGAAAATTACTAAACGAATGCAATCTTTTCTGTATAATCAGTTTGCCGCCAAAGGTGTTTTTGAATGCAGGTGCAGCAAGCAAAACCAATCTTCTGTTTTTCGTTAAAGGCAATCCCACAAAAGAAATATGGTACTACGACCTGTCCGATATAAATATTACAAAAAAGGACTTGATGACAACACAACAATTTGATGACTTCTTCAAATTGTATAACCCGAAAACGCTAAAACTGTCCAAGAGCGAGAGGGCGTGGTCTGTTTCCATTGACGAGATAAAAAAGAAAAACTACGATATAAAAGCAGTTAATCCGAACAGAAAAATAGTTGAGGATACAAGAACTCCCAAAGAATTGATTTCTATAATAGAGAATGAACAGGCAAAGATAGCAAGTATTTTAAAAGAACTCAAGGGGAATTTGTAAAATGAATACAAAACTATTTTATTTTTCCGGGACAGGGAATTCGCTTGTTATTGCCAGACATCTGGCTAATGAACAAGGATGCCAGGCAATTACACTCCTTTGTACGGGGCAATTTCCAAAGAGAAACAACAAAAATATTTTGACGAGGAAAAAAAGAAAATAATCAAAATTGCCGAAATCGTAAAAACAGGGAAGCCGCACAAAATAGAAAAAAGTTCTTTTCTTGTCAATTTGATTTTTTCCGATTTATTGTATAAAATGATGTATCGCAATCTTTCAAAAAGCGACATTAATTTTTATGCCGACAAGAAATGTACTGGATGCGGGAAATGCGAACTCGTATGCCCGGTAAACAATATAAAAATAATATCAGGCAAACCGGAATGGCAGCACAAATGCGAGCAGTGCATGGCATGTCTGCAGTGGTGTCCGGAAGAAGCGATACAATTTGGCAAAAAAACGGTCAGCCGTAAAAGATACCGCCATCCGGAAACTGGATTCGCGGATTTTATTATGAAAAGGAGTGTATAAATTATGTTTGAAAAATTCAAACAATTAAAACAACTTAAAGAGCTGCAGGACTCAGTCTCAAAAGAAAAAGTGGAAGTGGAACGCAATGGCGTAAAAATAATTATGAACGGCAAGCTTGAAGTGGAAGAAATAAAAATAGACCCTGCCATTGACAGAGACAAACAGGAAAAAATAATTAAGGAATGCCTGAACGAGGCGATAAAAAAAATCCAGTTTGCAATATCAAAAAAGATGGCCGGAATGGCTGGACTCGGATTTTAAGACAGAACACAAAAATCATAGTGGCATCTAAAATAGAACTGCTCATCGCAGACATAACAAAAATCAAGGCGGATGGCATCGTAAATGCGGCAAATACCACGCTCCTCGGAGGCGGAGGTGTTGACGGAGCAATACATCGGGCTGCCGGGCCGAAACTGCTTGAAGAGTGCCTTTCATTACACGGATGTAAAACAGGAGAAGCAAAGATTACTCTCGGGTATAATCTTCCTGCGAAATATATTATTCACACAGTCGGGCCCGTATGGAAAGACGGAAAAAGCAAAGAAGATTTTTTTCTTGCGCAGTGTTATTTTAATTCTCTCGATATCGCATCAAAATACGGTTTAAAAACAATAGCGTTCCCTTCCATATCCACAGGCGCTTACCGGTTCCCTACACAAAAAGCCGCAGAAATAGCATTAACGGAAATAAAAAAATTTACCGAGAACAAAGCGATACCTGAAACTGTTATGATGATATTATTTTCACAAAAAGATTTTCAAATTTACAATGACGCTTATCGCAGAATCTTTAATGTTTAACTTCTTTTGCGCGAATCGGTATATTTTCATAATTTTACAGATATATGAAACATATCGGAAAGCATTATTTAATTTTAATATCCCAGCTGATGAGTCCCAAATGGTATAGATTTTTACAATGACACCAGAAATTCTTGCAGACATCATAAAATCTTCTAAATATATCGTAGCTCTTACAGGCGCGGGAATTTCCACCAATGCAGGAATCCCGGATTTCAGGAGCAAACAGGGCATTTACACAACGAAAAAGTACAGACCTGAAATATTTGATATAGAGTATTTTATGAAAGACCCTTCATTATTTTACGATTATGCCTATGATTTTTTTTCATTTGAAAAAGACATCTCCCCGACTTTCGCGCATTATTTTCTTGCAGCTCTGGAAAAAGCGGGCAAACTAAAAACAATTATCACACAGAACATAGACGGACTTCACCAAAAAGCCGGCAGTAAAAACATAATAGAAATTCATGGAGGATTTGATACGGGATATTGCACCTTATGCTTATACAGATATAATTTTTCCGAAATAAAAAATGACATTCTTAAACGCCGTAAAATTCCAAAATGCCAAAAATGCAAAGGAGTAATAAAGCCGAATGTCGTATTTTTCGGCGAACCGGTAAAAGATATGGAAAAGGCAATAAGCGAGGCGCGGAAATCAGACCTTATGCTTGTCATAGGAACATCTCTTACTGTATATCCGGCAGCGTATATTCCTGAATCAGCCGTAAATAAAATTGCGATACTGAACAAGGGGGAAATCGGAAAAAAATATCCGAACGCGATAATTTTTCAGGAGGATATAGACACGTTTTTGAAAAACATCTCCGAAATGTTGAATATTCACACACACAATCAATGACTTTCAAAAGTATTTTCATTTTTTGTGCCCAAATTAAAAAATTTATTCCTATTAAATTTTTGATGACAAAATAAAAAAATTATAGTATAATAAACACTTAAAATAAGCAGTATAAAATTATCTACGGAGGATATATGTTCAAAGGCAGTTATGTGGCGATAGTCACACCATTTAAAAAAGCAGAAGTAGATTTTGAGAAACTCGGAGAAATAGTAGAATTTCATATAAAAAACGGAACAAACGGACTGGTCCCTTGCGGCACCACAGGAGAATCCACAACTCTATCCTATAAAGAACATGAAGATGTAATCAAGTTTGTGGTTGATAAAGCTGCGGGGAGAATAAAAGTCGTGGCAGGAACAGGATCCAACAGCACATCTGAAACAATTGAAATGACGGCTTTCGCGAAAGAAGCCGGAGCAGACGGAGTGCTGCTTGTGTCTCCTTATTATAACAAACCGACGCAAAAAGGATTATATTTACATTTTAAAAAAATAGCGGAGGAAGTGAATATACCGATAATGCTTTACAACATACAATCCAGAACTGCCGTGAATATGGAACCTGAAACAATAGCAAAATTGCACCGTGACTGTAAAAATATAATCGCTGTAAAAGAAGCAAGCGGGTCACTGGAACAGATGACAAGGATTCTCACTTTATGCCCTGATATTGATATGCTTTCCGGAGACGACGCCTTAACGCTTCCGTTAATGGCAATCGGCGGAAAAGGCGTAGTTTCAGTTGTCGCGAACATAATTCCTAAAGATGTTCTTTCTATGATAAACGATTATTCAGCGGGCAAAACAGAAGAAGCAAGAAAGATGCATTTTAAAATGTTCCCGTTAATTAAATCAATGTTCATAGAAACCAATCCGATACCTGTAAAAACCGCCATGTCAATATTGGGCATGTGCGATGAGACACTGCGTTTGCCGATGTGTTCTATGGATGACAAGAATAAAGAAAAACTTGTCGCGGCAATGAAAAATTACGGACTGAAATTCTAAACTCTTACTTTTAGATTATAGGGATAATATTATGTTAAAAAATGTCTTGGACAAAATAACTGCAGCGGAACAGCAATCAAAAGAAGAAATAAGCGCGGCGAAAATTGAATCTGAAAAGATCGCGGAAAACGCAGTGGAACAGGCAAAGCTTATCATTAAAAATGCCGCGGAAGAAAGCAAAGCAAAGGCTGCGGAAGAAATGGAAAAAGGCAGGCGCGCAGCAAAAGAGGCAGCTGATAAATTTAAAACGGAATCTTTTTCAAAAATAGAAAAGATTAGCGAAAAAGCTGCTGCTAATGTTGAAGACGCAGTAACAATGATATTAAAAGAAGCAGGTATTTAATGGCTATTTTACCAATAAAAAAAATACATATTCTCGGACATAAAAGTATCAAGAAAGAACTTATAGATTTACTCTACGAAAGAGGCGTAGTGGAAATACTCCAGTCCCCGGACAATACAGGAACAGAAATAAACCACGAAAATTCAGCCGTTAGCGATACAGATATAATTCTTTCCCGTATAGAATATTCAATAAAATTTTTGGAAAAATATGCGGCGGAAGAATCTCCGGAATTTCTGAAAAAAGAATGTTCGACGCGATCCGAGAATATTTTGCCTGAAGACATATATGATTTCTGCAAAAAGAAAGAAGAAGAAATATCCGCATTAACGCAGAAAAAAGAAAAAAATATAAAACTCATATCCGATCTTTTGCCATGGAAAAATCTGGAAACCCCGTTAAACCGTATCCGCGGCACTGAAACCGCAGGAATCCTGTGCGGAAAAATCGCTTCAAAAAATCTCAAACATTTAATTGAAAATCTTAAAGATGGCATCGCCGAAACGGTATATGATAACGGAAAAATTGCTTATATCGCGATTCTTTATTCCAGAGAACAGCAGGAGAGCGTAGAAAATATAGCCAGAGATAACGGATTTTCCGCTTTTTCTTTTCCGGATTCCGACTCAAATTTAACTGTGTCAGACCAGTTGAAAAATCTCGAATGCGAAATAGTGTCTTTGGAATCTCTACATAAATCCTTATTAAAAGAAATAAAGAAAAAATTTTATCTTGCCGATATGCTCAAAGCGGAATACAATAAATATTTAAATCTAAAAATAAAAAATCTTGCCTATGAATATCTATCCAATACAGAAGAAACATTTTATTTATGCGGCTGGATTGTTGAAAAAAACATTAAGAGATTGAAGGAAGAAATAGAACAAAAATATTCGGAGGCGGAAATTTTTTTTACGGATCCCTCGCAAGAAGACAATATACCCGTATTCCTCGGCAATAATCGTGTTGTTGATCCTTTTACCGGGATAACGGAAATGTACGGATATCCAGCCTACAACGGCATAGACGCGACACCTCTTCTCGCTCCATTTTTTGCTTTATCCTTCGGATTATGCATGTGCGACGGATTTTACGGTATTCTGCTCGCAGCGGGAGCGATTTTTGTAATTAAGAAAAAAAGCAAAGGTATGTCTCAAACCAGTATGAGATTTTTTAAGATGATTTTTCTTTGCGGGATCGCCACAATATTCTGGGGCGCGATTACAGGCGGATGGATGGGCGATATAATAGACCGGCTGCCCGGCAGTTTTCTCTTTTTAAAAAATTTCAAAGAAAATTTCGTCATTAATCAAATAAATCCATCGGAAAATCCTCTGAATTTTCTTATTCTGTCTCTTATACTTGGAACGATACAGATAGTTTTTGCTATAAGCATAAATTTTTATTACCAGTTGCGCATAGGAAACAAATTTTTCGCTTTCTTTCAGCAATTGCCGACAATTACCATTCACCTGCTTCTTCTCGCGGTTATTCTTTCTATCGCAGGAGTGCTGCCTTCAGGAAAAAATATTTTAAATATTTACGCGATTCTTTTTACCTGCTCATTATTAAGCGTTGCTTACGCGCAATGGAGAATAAATAACAATATTGTTGACAAACTGTTCTGGGCTGTATTTTCAAATTACAGCATAATAACAGGAAATTTTCTCTCGGACACACTTTCATACGCAAGACTGTTCGCTCTCGGTTTGTCCGGAAGTCTAATGGCTGTGGCAATAAATGAAATCTCACTGATGACTATGTCTCTTCCTTATTATCTCGGAATTATTCCGATGCTGCTTTTTCTGGCGGTAGGACATATATTTAACATAGCAATAAACGTGCTCGGAGCGTACGTTCACACGAGCAGATTGCAATATCTTGAATTTTTTTCCAAATTCTACGTTTCAGGAGGAAAGGTATTCAAGCCTTTCGGAGCAACCGGGAAATACATGCCTGAATCAGGATGATGAACCGGAGCGGCGAAATTTATCAGACAAGCGTATAAAAACTGTACAAAATAGTATTTTAAATGGTTCTCAGATATGAACCTAATCTAATTCTTGGGGGTTAAAAAAAATGGAAGGTTTGGTTTTGGCTTTGTTGGGAGGCGCAATTGCGGTATTTTTGGCAGGAATAGGATCAGCAGTAGGAATTGGATACGCGGGCACTGCTGCTAACGGGGTTCTTTCGGAACAGCCGGAAAAATTCGGCACCATGCTGCTTCTTGTGGCTCTGCCTGGGACTCAGGGCATTTACGGATTTTTGACAGCGCTATAATATTTAATAAAAACAGGACTTTTAACAGGAAAGATCCCTGCCATATCAATCCAGCAGGGACTTGCCATATTGATAGCATGCCTTCCAATCGCTATCAGCGGACTTGTATCAGCGATACATCAGGGCAAGGTATGCACGGCAGGCATAGGGGTTGCAGCGAAACAGCCGGATGCCGCAATGAGGGCACTTGTTTACGCCGCATTGGTTGAAACATATGCCATACTTGGACTTGTAACCACCGTATTTCTTTTGAACGGAATTAAACTGTAAAGATTATGAGCATAGACAATATTTTAAAAAAGATTGCCGATAACACGGAAAATCAAAAAAGAGCAATTCTGGATGCCGCAACAAAAAGGCGGGAGGAAATTATTTCCGAAGCGGAACAACAAGCCAAACGTATACGGGAACAAACACTCGCGCAAGCCGAAAAGAAAATAGAAGAAGAACTTCAGCAAACACTTGCCGCGGCGAGATTGGAAATCAAGAAACTTGAGCTTGAGAATAAACGCAAAATTTTATCCGAAGTTTATAAAAAATCTTTTGAAAAGATAAGCTCTCTTTCAGAAAAAGAGCTTAAAAATTTTTTCTTAAGAGTGCTGGAAACCCTTATTTCCGGCGGGGAAGAAATTGTAGTATCAGGCAAGTATAAAAAAACCTTCCCGGCATCGGAACTTAAAAACGTTCAAGTCAAATACGATGATATAAAGGAAATTTTTATAATAAAAAAAGACGGAAGCGAAACAAGATTTTCATGGGAAATATTTCTTGAAAATCTTAAACATAAAACGGAGATAAATGCCGCAAAAATACTTTTTGAAAATGAATAATATTGATACGACTTATTCTTACACATCCGGAAAAATACGCGCCTTTGAAACATCTCTTTTAGACGGAATGCATCTTAAGAAAATGATTTCAGCGGGAAATTTCCAGGCAGCGACGACATTGCTTGACAGCAAACTTTATAATATTTCCGAATTCACTTATTCCGGATTTGACGCCGCCCTTGAAAAACATTTTATAGCGATGCTGCGCGAAATCGGAAGTTTTGTTCCGAACCCGGAATTCGTGACAGCGCATCTTCTAAAATACGATTTTTTCAATCTTAGACAAATTGCGGATAATTTTCCGGAAAAAGAAAAAATGATCCCCGGCGGATTTGAAATAAAATCTCTGGCTGCAATGTTAAAAAAAAGCAGTTTCAAAGAATTCTCCAAAATATCATCGGATATACCGGATAAACTGGCTAAAATATTCTCGGAACGCGAAAAAACGGATATTTCAACGCCGTTGGGACAATTGTATTTTGACACGGTAATAAAAATTTTAAAATCACTCGGAAGTGAAATATCCGTGAATTATTTCCGGTTGAAAATAGATCTGCTCAACCTCGGCAATTTTTACAGATGTTCAAATATGAAAAAGGGAACCGAATTATTTTCGAATTGTTTTATCTACGGTGGAAACGCAGTTAAAGAATTTTTCATAAAAGCATTCTCAAACGAATCTGTGATAAGAAACTCCAGCTTTGAAAAAAATCCGGGAATACACGACGAAACTTTTGAAAAAAAAGTTGACGATATGCTGACAGATTTTATTTCCGTCGGAAAAATAATAACTTTCGGCATAGAACCAGTAATCGGATTCATAAGAGCAAAAGAGATTGAAATAAAAAACATCCGTCTTATACTTTACGGAAAATTATACGCTATAGAAAACGAAAAAATCATTTCAGAGATGAGGAATCCTTATGTCCAGTAAAATATGTTTTATCGGCATTCGGGACGAAATAGATATATGGAAACAATTCGGCAGCGCTATATTTTCCGTCAATAACGGAACTGAGGCAAGAGAAGCGGTTAAAAAAGCAATTGAAAACGGGTTTGATCTCATTTTTGTTACGGAAACGGTTTCGGAAGAAATTCCGAAATTTATGGAAAAATTAGACGCTGAATCGAATTCCATCATAACCATAATTCCGGGCATAAAATCAGAAGGGGAATCTGATCCGGCTATTGAAAACTTAAAGAATCTTTCAATAAAAGCAACAGGCAGCAATGTAGTAAAATAATTTCAATTCTCAAGGGAAAACTTTATGGAAAAAGGTAAAATTGTAAAAGTGTCAGGACCATTGGTAATCGCATCCGGCATGCAGGATGTGAAAATGTACGAAGTGGTAAGGGTTGGCAAAAAACGACTTATCGGAGAAGTGCTGGAACTGAATAATGATATAGCATCAATTCAGGTTTACGAAGAAACATCTGGAATAGGCCCGGGAGAAAGCGTAATCCCGACAGGCGCTCCTCTTTCCGTAGAACTTGGGCCTGGCCTACTCGGTTCAATTTACGACGGAACACAAAGACCTCTGGATATGATAGCAAAAATTTCAGGAGATTTCATAGCAAGAGGAGTTGATGTCCCTTCTCTTGACAGAGAAAAATTATGGCATTTTATTCCGACAGTAAAAAACGGCGATACAGTAATAGGCGGAGACATCATAGGAACAGTTCAAGAAACATCATTGATAATTCATAAGATTATGATTCCTGTTGAGGTATCAGGCAAAATATCCAAAATAAAAGAAAGTGATTACACAGTAACAGACACAGTCGCGGAAGTGCACAATTCGAAAACAGGAGAAAAAACTGAAATAAAAATGATGCAGACATTTCCTGTAAGAAAATCGCGCTCATATGCAGAAAAACTGCCTCCTATTGAACCGCTTATCACAGGCCAAAGAGTAATAGACACTTTTTTCCCTGTGGCAAAAGGAGGCGCCGCATCGATTCCAGGTCCTTTCGGCAGTGGAAAAACCGTAGTACAACATCAAATATCCAAATGGGCAAATACAGACATAATAGTTTTTATCGGTTGCGGAGAGAGAGGCAATGAGATGGCAGATGTGCTTCTTGAATTCCCGCATCTAAAAGATCCGAAAACGAACGAGCCTCTTATCAAAAGAACTGTGCTGATAGCAAACACATCAAACATGCCTGTTTCCGCAAGAGAATCATCCATTTATACGGGAATAACCATAGCAGAATATTTCAGGGATATGGGATATAGCGTAGCTTTGATGGCTGACTCAACGTCAAGATGGGCGGAGGCGTTAAGAGAAATTTCCGGACGTTTGGAAGAGATGCCCGGAGACGAAGGATACCCAGCATATCTTTCCACGCGGCTTGCTGAATTTTACGAAAGGGCAGGAAGAGTAAAATGCCACGGCAGCGACGGAAGAATAGGCACTCTCACAGTGATAGGATCAGTATCTCCTCCCGGCGGAGATCTTTCAGACCCTGTGGTTCAAGCCACGCTAAGAATAGTAAAGGTCTTCTGGTCTTTGGAAGATAAACTCGCTTATGCAAGACATTTTCCCGCTATATCATGGCTAAGAAGTTACACTCTTTATATTGATTCTCTTACAGGATATTTTGCGCAAAATGTGTCGGAAGATTTTTTCAAATTAAGAAAACAGGCATTAAAACTGCTGCAGGAAGAAGCATCTCTTGAAGAGATAGTAAGACTTGTGGGCATAGAAGCTCTTTCCCCTGCCGAACGGCTTGTTCTTATCACGGCAAAATCTCTAAGAGAGGACTTTTTGCATCAACTGGCTTTTGATCCGGACGATACATACACTTCAATAAAAAAGCAGTACAGAATGATGCACATCATTATGCTTCTTCACAATGTCTGCGACGAGATGATAGCAAACGGTGCTGCCATTGACCGCATTTTATCTCTTGCAGTCAGAGAAAAAATAGCGCGAATGAAATTTATCAAGGAAACTGAACAGAAAAAATTTGATGAAATGGAACAAGAAATAGACACTCTTAAAAAAATTAAAGTAACAACGGAGTAATTTTATGAACAAAGAATATTTGAATGTTTCTCGGATAGCCGGGCCTCTTTTGCTTGTTGAAGGCACAAGCGGCGTAAAGTACAATGAAATGGCAGAAATAGTTACGAAGGACGGGGAGGTGCGGCTCGGGCAGGTTCTTGAAGTAAATAACGACAAAGTATTACTGCAGTTGTTTGAAGGACCTATAGGATTAAACACAACCCAGTCAAGAGTCAGATTCCAGGGAAAAAGCATGGAACTGGCAGTATCTATTGACATACTTGGAAGAATATTCGACGGATTGGGAAGGCCTATAGACAAAGCGCCAAAACTTATACCTGAAAAAGAGATTGACATTAACGGCAGCGCTATAAATCCTTGCAGACGAGATTTTCCTATGGAATTTATTCAGACTGGAATATCCGCGATAGACGGAATGAACACTCTGGTAAGGGGCCAAAAACTTCCGATTTTTTCTGCCACAGGACTTCCGCACAATCAACTTGCTGCTCAGATTGCCAGACAGTCAAAGATTCTCGGCAAAGATGAAAAATTCGCAGTCGTATTCGGTGCTATGGGAATAACATACGAAGAAGCAAATTATTTTATAACTGATTTCAAAAAAACAGGAGCCATAGAAAGGGCAGTGCTTTTTATAAATCTTGCGGACGATCCTACAATAGAAAGAATAGCAACTCCGAGAATGGCTTTAAGCTGCGCTGAATATCTTGCCTATGAGAAAGATATGCATGTGCTTGTAATTCTTACGAATATGACCAATTACTGCGACGCGCTCAGAGAAATATCAGCAGCGCGAAAAGAAATACCAGGAAGACGAGGATATCCTGGTTATATGTACACGGATTTATCAACAATATATGAAAGAGCAGGAAGAATAAAAGGAAGAAACGGTTCAATAACTCAGATACCAATATTAACTATGCCAGAAGACGACAAAACTCATCCTGTGCCAGATTTAACAGGGTACATAACAGAAGGGCAAATAATACTTGCGCGCGAACTTCATAGATCAGGAATTTATCCGCCTATAGACGTGTTGCCGTCACTTTCACGGCTAAAACAAAAAGGTATAGGACCTGAGCATACAAGAGACGACCATGCTAATGTTTCCAATCAATTGTTTGCCGCGTACGCAAGAGGAAAAGAAGCAAAAGAACTTGCCATAATACTCGGAGAAGCAGCATTAACTCCTTCGGATAGATTATTCGTGAAATTTGCAGATGAGTACGAAACGAAATTCGTAAGTCAGGATGTGTACGAAGAAAGAACAATACAAGAAACTCTTGACCTCGGATGGAAACTCCTTTCTCTTATTCCGAAAGATGAATTAAAGAGAGTAAAACCTGAAGAGATAGAAAAATATATGCCAAAACCTGAAGCGGAGTTGAAATAAGAAAATGCGTTTAAATGTAAATCCCAACAGGATGGAGTTATTAAAAATCAAGCGGCGGCTCATAATCGCGCGCAGGGGACATAAACTTCTAAAAGACAAACAGGAAGAACTTATCCGCCAGTTTATGATTTTGATAAAAGAAGTGCAAAATCAACGCGTGGAACTGAAGAAAAAGTTATCTCAACTCTATATCAATTATATAATGTCAGTGGCTACGCAGGCAAAAAGGATTACAGATTACGCGGTTTTTTCGCTGGGGCAGGAATTGACTGTAACCAAAAAGCAAAAAATCGTTATGAATATGCCTATAGCGGAATTCACATTTGTGTTCGGAGAAATAACAAAAAACTACAGCCTTACCGATACAAGCGCAAAATTCGATGCAGTATTCAGAAATTCCAAAGAAGTATTTCCTATGCTTTTGAAACTTGCCGAGATGGAAAGAAAATTGACTGTTATGGCTGCCGAAATAGAAAAGACAAGACGCAGAGTTAATGCCCTTGAATATATCTTTATACCGAACCTTATTGAAACTGTAAAATATATAACAATGAAGATGAGCGAACTGGAACGTGATGCTCTTACACGTCTAATGAAAGTAAAAGAGATAGTTCGTTCTCACTGATAATTATTTTTTAAACGGAGATATAAATGATAAAAGTTACTGTTTGCGGCGCTGCGGGAAAAATGGGGAAGTTAATAATAGAAAAAATAATGGCGGATAAGGATACAGAACTTTCCGGAGCCACGGAACTCGCCGGACATCCGGCAATCGGCAGTAAAATCGGAGAAGTCACCATCACCGACAGTTTCACAAAAGCGATTGAAAATTGCGATATAGCCATTGATTTCACAGCTCCGGGGTCGACCCTGAAAAATATAGAATCAGCAGTAAAATCCGGCAAAGATCTCGTTATAGGCACAACTGGGATCGAGCAGCAAGGGATAGATACAATACAAGAAGCCGCGAAAACAATACCGATAGTATTTTCACCTAATATGTCTGTAGGCATAAACCTGCTATTCAAATTGGTGGAAGAAGTTTCTGGAATACTTTCTTCCTATGATGTGGAAATAGTAGAAGCTCACCATAATCAGAAAAAAGACGCTCCTTCAGGAACCGCGGCGAAACTTGCGGATATAATATCCAAAAAACTTGAACTTAACAAAGTTTACGGAAGATACGGTATGGTAGGCGCGAGAGGGAAGGAAATAGGCATACACGCTGTGCGCGCGGGAGATATAATTGGAGAACATACAGTTACATTCGCGGGTCCTGGCGAACGTATAGAACTTATACACAGGGCTCATTCAAGAAACCCGCTCGCAGACGGAGCCGTAAAAGCGGCGAAATGGCTTATCGGGAAAAAACCTGGGCTTTATAGTATGAAGGATGTGTTGGGATTGTAAATGAAAATCCGTAAGTTCGTCAAAAAGCCCTCCAAAATAATCTGTGTGGGATTAAATTACAGCGACCATGCAAGGGAACTTAATATGAAAACCCTTGCATATCCTATTATATTTTTGAAACCGCAGACAGCGGTAATATGGGATAAACAGAAAATCCATTATCCTAAAATCGCCAAACAGGTTGATTATGAGGCGGAACTCGCGGTAGTCATAGGCAAAAAATGCAAAAATATTTCCGAGAAAGAATCGAAAAAATATATACTGGGATATACTTGCCTTAATGATGTAACAGCGAGAGACATTCAAAAAAAAGATGGGCAGTGGACACGGGCGAAATCCTTTGATACGTTTTGTCCAATAGGCCCGCATATTGTTTCAGGGATAAATCCTGATAACCTGAACATTAAACTTTTTCTTAACGGCAAATTAAAACAATCGTCAAACACCGGACATCTGATATTTAAAATTGACAAACTGGTTTCTTTTATTTCAAAAGTAATGACCTTATATCCTTATGATGTCATAGCAACAGGCACGCCTGTAGGCGTAGGACCGATGAGACCTGGAGACAAGGTAGAAGT
>MWCF01000114.1 GCA_002069855.1 Elusimicrobia bacterium ADurb.Bin231
TCGACTCGCGCATTTTATAGAAGTTGACGGCAATCCCGTAGGAGCCACATTGTGCGTACCCGACTATAATTTTGTTCTTAAACGATTGAACGGCAGTTTGGGCCCGATAGGGATTATCAAATTTCTTTACCTGAAACAAAAAATTAAAAAAGTCCGTCTCATGACGCTTGGCGTAATAAAGGAATACAGGAATCGCGGTCTGGAAGCGGTACTTTATTATGAAATATTAAAGGCAACCGGCGCTGCCGGGTATGATTGCGGCGAACTTTCATGGACGCTTGAAGACAATGATCTGATAAATAAGGGTATAGAAGCCATGGGTTGTCGGCTTTATAAAAAATATAGAATTTTCGAGTCTGCTTTATAAAATATGTTTTTTAACAGCATGGATATTGATTCTGAATTTTATAGTTTTGCAATTTTCTGTTGCAGATGACAATAATGGCGCCTTGAATAGAAAATTCATCCTTTGCCTGCGGAGGATAGAAAAAAGTGCTCCTTAAACTTACCGAAGAGAATCTCGAGCTTATAGAAAATCTTGCTGTTACACAAACAAAAAAATACGGCCATGATACAGGCCATTTTCGGCTTGGCAGGTCGGAATCCTCTCATAAAATAGGTTTTATCGGAGAAATTGCTCTGATTCAGTATTTGAGGACATTGGGTTTCACCGCTCCGAAATCAGGATTATGTCCTATGGGCGCGCGTTATGACGTGTTTATTAAAATCTCAGAAAAAGAATTTAAGGTGCATGTGAAAACTGGGAAATGGAAAACATGGCCGAATGTAAGTTCTTCTTTCGGGGTTCATTGGGACCAGAAGATAGAAAATTCGTTTGCTCCTGTTGTGCTTGTGAGTTTTACAGAGACAAGTTTGCCGGAAGTTCGGATTGAAGGATTCGTAACTCCCGAATATATCGGAAGGTGCAGAATCATTGAAAAAGGAGACATCTTTCCCGGACAGAGATATCCGTCCAGATGCCGCAACTGGCTGACATATATTATGGATTTTAGAAGACATCCAATTTCCGGTCTCATAAAATATTTTGAAAACAGCCGTCTGTGGATGTAAAACCCTCTTTTTGTTTGCCTGAAAGAATATGAAATATAGATTATCGTTTATACTCTGTTTTTGCCTTGTTATTTTTTTTCAAAGCGTGCGCTTGCGTGCAGATATATATTCTAAGGCGCGGATAATAAAAATCGAGGATATTGTCTCAGGTTCCAACGGCTCTTCTCAAAATATCAGGTTGAAAATAACAGGCGGCAAATATAAAAACAGAGTTGTGGATGTAAAGAATTATCTCTGGGATGACAAGCATTATAATACCTTCCCCAAAGAAAACAACATCGTTGTTGTAAGAATCCATGAAACAGACGGGATGAAACTTGAGTATGTGTCTATTAGCGGATATCCAAGAGATAAAATTCTTTTTTCATTTTTTGTTGTTTTTCTGGTTGTTGTATTTTTGATCTGCGGGAAGAAAGGTTTCCGGCTTGCTTTTTCCCTTCTAATCAATATCGCCATTCTTTGGCGTATCATGGTTCCTATGCTCAAAGCCGGATTCAATCCTCTTTTTGTGTGCGTTGTATCAGCCTTAGCCGCCGCCGCGATTATTCTTCTTCTAATACTCGGGTTCAATAAAAAATATTTTTCCGCGCTATCCTGCGTAACCGCGGGAGTGCTTTTTTCCGGATTTACCACTATTCTTTTTATAAGATGGTCTGATGTTTCAGGCAACTTTATAGACGGTTCAAGAATGCTGCTGGTGGCCGCAAGAATGATAAGCGATTGGCATATAACAGAGCTTAGATCTTTGGTTGCCGGCGGCGTGATAATAGCGTCATTAGGCACTGTTACGGATATTGTAGTTGATGTAATTACCGGCATTTATTCAGTCTCTGAGGCAATTCCCGGGATTACAAGAAGGGAATTATTTTCTTCCGGTATGAACATAGGCAGGGATGTGCTCGGCGGCATGCTTGGCAGTTTATTATTGGTGTTCACGGCAATGTCTCTTGTTTCGTCAATACTTTATTCTGCGCTTGGCATCCCGTTTTTACGGATTGTGAATTGGGAGTTTTTTGCCGTTACTGTGCTTCAGGCATTTATATCAAGCATGTCTTTTGTGGTATCTGTGCCGATAACTGTAACATTGACGAGTTTTATTTTATCCAAAAGGGGCGGAGTAAAGCATTCATGTATAGAATAAAATTATTTTTTATAGCGTTTGTTTTTGCGGGGGTTTTTTCAAGTTATTTTCTTTCCGCGGATTCTTGGTATGAATCTCCGGAGGCAGATATGTATGCTCATCCTCTTTTGGAATTATATCATGAAAAAGAAAATTATATTTTCGGGAAAATAGTCGCTTCTACGAAGAATAAAGATGAAAAGAGTTTTGTAACTGTAAAAGTTGGTTCCCTGATAGGCAAAGACAAAATTATAGAAGCGGCAATCTTTGAAGACGGGTATGTTTCTGATAAGGCGGTCAATAAAAGGGTTCTTATGTCATATACCGGGGATATAGCATCTGCGGTCGTGGTGGATAGCGACAGAAGATTGCCTTTGACGATTTCCGGAGTGTTGTTTGTGATACTGGTATTGCTGGTCGGAGGGTTTGACAAAATAAAAGGGCTTATTGCTCTTTTCATCAGCGCATTATTTATTGTTTTTGTTTTTATTCCTTTAGTTATTAAAGGCTGGAATCCGCTGGCTTTGGCGGTAGCATCGGTATTTATAATTACTCTTTTCACTGTGGTTGCCATAGGCAGATTCAGCAGGAAATCTATTTCCGCGGTAATAGGAACTCTTTCAAGTGTGGCGGTTGTGCTTTTATTGGGGGTGGCATATTATTCGATAGCGCATATAGACGGTTTTTCACTTGAATCAATACAATTGATAAATTATTTTTCCAAAAATTATCTCGGCTCTTCAATCACCGGATTCCGTCAGATAATGCTCGGTGTCTTAATAATAGGATCTACCGGAATGATAATAGATGTTTCAGTTTGCGTCGCTTCCACTCTTGAACAGATTGCGGCCAAAGATCCTAATATACCTGTCAAAGATTTAAGTAGAATTGGAATACTGGCTGGCAGAGATATGGCAAGTTCGACAATAACTTCTTTGATATTTGCGTATTTTGGCGCTGAATTGATACCTTTAATTGCCAATACACTTTTTATTGATTCTGTCGTGCATCTGTTTAATAATGAATGGTTTTTTATAGCGGTTTTTCAGGCTTTTGCCGGCGCAATAGGAATTTTGTTGGCTGTTCCGTTTACATCCGCGGTAAGCGCACGGTTATTAAAGCATTCTTTTCGCGCAAAATCCGGGCATTAGATAATTATTAAAAGGGATAAAGTATTATGATGAGTAAAATCAACCGGCATTTTAACGGATATTGGGAACGCGGTTCTTGGGATTTTTGCTGGAGAATAGGTATGGAATCCTTAGTTGTAAGTTTACCTGTAGCCGTGGTGCTCGCGCTGATTTTTGGTCCTGGTAAGAGAACCTCTCTTGATATGTCATTGTCTCTGGCATTTTTTCTGATGATAATTATAGCTCCTCCCATCGAAACGCTGATATTTCAGGCATTCCCGATTTTTATTGTTCGTTCCCTAAAAGGTATTTTAAGAATACAGATTATTGCTTCTGCGGTATTGTTTTCATTAGCGCATTTTTCCGAAGGAATAACTACAGGCATTTCCGCGGGCCTTATCGGGGGCTTATATTTTGGTTTCGCGTACGCCCGTTGGCGCGCAGTTTCTTCTTGGCGCGCATTTTGGGTAACCACAGTATGCCATATAATTCATAACGGCATAGCTTTTATTTTTCTGGCCGCCGCCGGAGCATTGAGCTGATAATCGCGTATCATTGCGACAATATGCTTGACAATCTAATAATTCGTTTTATAATATTAATTTGCGGTTATTTGTAAAACTAATATTTTCATTACAGATCCTCTTGAAGTATAATCAATTATATTTTTAATATAGGGCGTGAATTTGATATAAAAGTCTGATTGTGTAAATAAATTTTTTTTGACAGGAGGTTTTATGATTAAATTCGGGACATCCGGGTGGCGCGGAATTATTGCGGATGATTTTACTTTTGACAATGTGAGAATTGTAACTCAGGCTATTGCAGATTATGTAAAGGAAACTTCCCGTAAATCCGCGGTACGCGGCAAGAAACAATACCGGCAGTCAGTGGTAGTGGGTTACGACACAAGATTTCATTCGGAAAATTTTGCCAGAATTTCAGCTGAAGTACTGGCTGGCAACGGCATTGAAGTGCTTTTTACTAAAAGAGATTGTCCTACTCCGGTTATAGCATTCGAAATCCTTCGCGTCAAGTCTGCAGGCGGAATAAATTTTACTGCCAGTCATAATCCTCCTGAATATAACGGATTGAAATTCTCTCCGTCATGGGGCGGCCCGGCTCTGCCGGAAACAACAACTGCTATTGAAAAAAAATGCATTATGCTTCAAACCTCTCCGGCAAAAAATAAAATCAAAATGATGCCGTACGAACAAGCGGTGAATAAAGGTCTGATTTCTGAAATAGAGCCGGAAAAGAGATACCTTAAAAGAATAAGAGAACTTGTTGATTTAAAAGCGATAAAAAAAGCGAAATTAAAAATAGTGTGCGATGTCCTTTACGGCACAGGGAAGGGGTATCTGGACGCTCTTCTCGAGGAGTCCGGATGTGAAACACGCATTTTGCATAATTATAGAAATGTTCTTTTCGGCGGGCATTCTCCTGAGCCAAATAAAGCGAATCTATCTGAACTGCTTTCAATTTTGAAAAAAGAAAAATATAATCTCGGATTAGGCACGGACGGCGATGCGGACAGATTCGGGATAATAGACGCAGACGGAAGTTTTATAACTCCCAATGATACAATAGCGCTTCTTTTTGACCATCTTGTTCGCACAAGGAAGTGGAAAGGCGTTGTCGCAAGGTCCGTAATGACAACGCATCTTATAGATGCTGTCGCCAAAATGCATGGCGTACAGGTAAGAGAAACTCCCGTAGGTTTCAAGTATATCGGAGAAGTTATGACTAAAGAAAATATGATTATCGGCGGAGAGGAATCCGGCGGGCTTACTATTATGGGGCATGTGCCGGAGAAAGACGGGATATTGGCATGCTTGCTTGTGGCTGAACTTGTTGCTGCAAACGGGAAACCCATCAAAGAAATTCTAAAAGATTTGTATAACAGGGTCGGTGGGGCGATTATGTCAACGCGGCTGAATTTTCATATGCCTATGGAAAAGATGAATAAGATTAAAGAAAAACTTTCAAAAAATCCGCCTTCCTCAATAGCGTCATTGAAAGTGAAAGAGATAGTAACTATTGACGGCTATAAATTTCTGCTGGAAAATGGTTCTTGGGTGGGGTTGCGGCTTTCAGGCACTGAACCTGTAATTAGAATTTATGTGGAAGCGTCAAGCAAAAAGAGGATTGACGTACTTGCGCAGGCGAGCAAGAAATTTCTTGCGAGTTGATTAAAGCCGGATATCATAAAATTTTTTTTCTTTGCGACAGGCATAATAGAAGCGACAATAATGATAGTTAGACGAAAATTTGTCTAATATTATAGCTTTTTTGTCATTTCCGCGTATATCCCATTCTCATTAAACAAAAAATTATTGGAAAATTGTCATTATTTATTATATAATAACAAGTTATGAAAAAGATAAAAAACTTTCGTTTGGAACTTCGCAGGGGCTATATAGAAAGGGAATTACGTAAAAACAAACAGGAGGTTCCTGCTGAAGAATTGAAAACTCGAATTCAAGAGATCCAATCTGTCGCGCTGCCGGCCACTGTATATGCGACTTTTTCCGCGGATATTTTTAAAACCGGCGAATGTGTGAAAAAGGCGGAATATGTTTCCATAGTTGCATTGGTTTTAAACGGTATTTCCGACGAATTGCCGAAAGATGATATTTACAGAGCGATTATTAAAGACGCTTTTGATTTTTCAATAGATCTTATAATTAAACTTATTGAGATAGAAGCGTCCAAAGAAGAATGCGATCTGTCTTCTCCTGAAGAGGTTTCTCCGGAAAATCTTTTTTCTGTAAAGGAAGTTTGCGATAATATAAAATTTTCAAAGATAGGAATTTCTTATTCGGAAGGTGTTCTGAGTCCCGCAATGACAAAATTTTTTAAAGTTTACTGGTTATCTAAAAGAAAAAGTATTAAATCGCGCGCTTCAAAATAAATGAAAATATTAGATAACTTTCTTGTCCGGCTGGGTTTTTTTTATATATGCGCGGTAGGTAAAACCACAAGCGTTTGTTTTGATAGTTCCGTGGAATACAAGGCTATTAAAGAGAAAAAACTTCCTGTTATTTACGCCTGCTGGCACGGGAAACAGATCTTTCTTATTTGGGTTCACAGAAATGAAAACGTGCACGCGTTAGTCAGCAAATCCAAAGACGGCGAATATATAGCCGCGATTATACGGAAATTGGGGTTTAACAGCGTACGCGGTTCATCGTCTCGCGGCGGATATGAGGCCCTCTCCGGAATGATTGAAATGGCAAAATCAGGGGTTTCAATAGTGTTTACTCCGGACGGGCCCAGAGGTCCTTTGCATACTGTTCATCCCGGGGTTATAATAACTGCGCAAAAAAGCGGATTGCCTGTTATACCTGTAGGATGCGCTTTGAAAAAGAGGTATGTTGTAAGAAACTGGGATGAATTTGATATTCCGTTTTTGTTTAATAAGGCTGCGGTGTGTTACGGGAAACCGTTATATGTTAATTCCGGAGATGCTATAGAATTAAAAACCAAAGAGTTGGAAAAAGCCATAAATCTCGCGACTGCGCGCGCAGAAGGACTTTTATCAAGAAAAAAATCGGTTTGTTCGGGGGAGATCTGAAAACACTTGTCATCCAGACTGCGTATTTGGGGGATCTTGTCCTTACTTTGCCTTTGATAGGAGCAGTAAAAAGGATTCTTGGGTCGGAATTGCATGTTTTGTCCATACCGTCTAACAGGGATATAATTACAGGACATCCTTCTGTGGATAAAATTATTGTTTATGATAAGAAAAAGTCGGAAAAAGGATGGTTGTCTTTTATTCGGCTTGTTTTATGTTTAAGAAAAGAAAAATATGATATTGTATTTGTTCCGCATCCGTCTTTCCGGTCTGCGCTTTTGGCATTTTTGACAGGAGCAAGCCAAAGAGTAGGTTTTTCAAACAGTGCAGGCAGGATATTTTTCAGTTCAGTCGTAAAATTTGACGCTGATAAACATCAGTGCGAGAGATACCTTGATCTTCTGAAAAATTTCAGCGCGGGATATACAGGAACAACTGATTTTCAATTTTTTATAAAAACAGACGAGGAATCTGAAAAACGCGCCGCGGAAATCATTGGGAAAAATAAATTGTATGTGGGTTTAAACCCGGGTAGTGTTTGGGCTACTAAAAGATGGCTGCCGGAATATTACGCGGAATTAGGGGATGCGGTTTATAGGGAGTTGCGCTGCGATGTAATTATCTTCGGCGGTCCCGAGGATATAAATATAGCGGAAGATGTGTCTAATATGATTAAATGCCCGCATATTAATTTAGCGGGGAAGACAGGTTTAAAACTTCTTTCCGCTCTGATCAAACGCTGCGCGGTTTTTGTGACGAATGATTCCGGACCTATGCATATTGCCGCATCTTTCGGAGTTCCTACAGTGGCTATATTCGGGCCCACGATAAAAGAATTCGGTTTTTCCCCGTATTCAAAAAATTCGGTTGTAGTGGAAAAGTGTTTATACTGCAGGCCATGCGGTAATCACGGGCCCGCGATATGTCCGGAAGGCCATTTCAAATGTATGAGAGATATTCTTGTGCAGGATGTGTTCGCAGAGGTCAAGAAGATGATTGTTCCGCTGGAGAACCAATAAGATATTCGGAGAAAAGATTTGAAAATATTAAATGTTATAGACATACCGTGGTTTAGCGGTGTAACTTCATACGCGCTGGAATCATCCGCAGGTCTTGCTGGTCTGGGGCATAAAATATTTTTTGCCGGAGTCAGGGATGGTTTACCGTTGAAAATCGCTTTGGAAAAAGGTTTTAATGTGTTTGAAATAGCGTCCAGAAAAAATCCGTTAATATACAAATCCTTTGCAGTTCTCAAGAAAGTTATTGACGAAGAAGAGATTGATATAGTTAATGCTCACACAGGCAGTTCGCATTTTATAGCGTATCTTGCCTCTCTTTTTACAAAGAGAAAGTTTTGCCTTGTAAGAACGAAATCAGACGCAGGCCTCCCCAAGAAAAGTTTTTTATATAAACATACTCATAAGGTTATTGCCGTATCGGAATCAGTAAGAAAATCATATATGAATATCGGTGTCTTGCCTGGCCATGTGGCTACCATTTACCAAGGAATAAAAATTCCCGCGCATTCAATCAAGATTCCAGCCGCTAATTATATAGGAATAATAGGCCGGCTGGATCCTGTAAAAGGGCATAACGTATTTTTAGAGGCCGCGTCTCTTGCGCTAAAAAGGTATCCTGATGCGAAATTTCTGATTGCCGGGAAAGAGGAAAATATTAAATATTCCGATTTGAGACGTCTTGCCGAAGAAAGACATATTGAAACTTCAATTCAATTTTGCGGTTTCGTGGAAAACGCCCGTGATTTTATGGAGAGGTGTTCTCTCGGCATAATTGCTTCGCTCGGCAGCGAGGCTGTCAGCAGAGTGCTTCTTGAATGGATGTCTTTAGGAAAACCGGTCGTTTCCACATCTGTGGGTTGCATACCTGAAATACTTGAGAAGGATTATTTAGTGCCTCCGAATGATCCTGCGGCTCTGTCGAAAAAGATGACTGATATGATCGCCGATAAAAACAAACTTGCGGCTGCCGGCAGTCGAAATTTTGAAATTGTTAATGATAGATTCAGATTTGAGAATTTTATTTCCAAAACAGAAAATATTTTTTATGAAACGATTAAGAGTAATACATATTGATTTTGAAAAAACATGGCGCGGCGGACAGCAGCAGCTTTATTGGCTTGTTGAGGGTCTTGATAAGAAAGGGCACGAAAATTTTGTCGTGTGCGCTCCGGCCGGCAGGTTGAGCCAAAAACTTTCCTCCGCCAACTTGAAGTTTTTCGAAGTAGGCATGCTGTTTGAACTGGATCCTTTGGCAATCTTTAAAACCAGGGCAATAATAGACAAAGTAAAACCGGATATACTTCATCTCCATTCGGCGCATGCTCATTTTATCGGGCTTGCCGCTGCGATGTTTTCCAGACACAAACCCAAACTGGTTTCTTCAAGGCGTGTGGATTTTCATATAAAAAGTTTGTGGAAATATAAAAATGCGGATAGAATAATCGCTATATCTTTAGGAGTGAAAAGAGTTTTATTGTCGGACGGCATACCGGATGATAAAATATCCGTGGTTTATTCTGGCGTGGATCTGTCAAGATTTTCAAACACACAAGGGGAATACCTGTATAACGAATTTGGCATAGACAGAAACAGTCGCGTTGTTGGGATAGTGGCGTCTTTGGCTCCTCATAAGGATCATAAAACCTTTCTTCGCGCAGCCGCAATAATTTCTAAAAAACTTCCGGGTACCAGATTTTTGATTGTTGGAGATGGCAATCTAAAGAGCGATTTGATAAAATATGCTGCGTCTCTGGGAATATCCGATTCCGTTATTTTTACCGGGTTCAGGCAGGATGTTCCGCAGATTCTTAGGATATTCGATGTTTTTATTTTATCTTCGTATCTTGAAGGACTTTGTACGTCTGTAATTGATGCTATGACTTCCGGCGTGCCTGTAGTCGCTACGGATGTCGGCGGAGTCGGGGAATTGGTAAAGAACGGATTTAACGGTTTTCTTGTTCCTCCAGGCAAACCCGAACTTCTCGCGGAAAGGGCATGCGAGATATTAAAGGATGAAGATATGCGTTTGAAATTTTCTCAAAACGCTAAAATTCATTCGGCTGATTTTTCAAAAGAAAAAATGATAGAAGGAACTGAAAAAGTTTATACAAATTTATTATGATTTCAATTTCAATAATAGGATATAATGAGGAAAGAAATATCGGGAGATGTCTTGAAAGCTGCTCTTGGGCGGACGAGATAGTGTTCTCTGATTGCGGCTCCATTGATAAAACAGTGGAAATAGCGTCGAAATTCGCGGACAAAATTTTGTACAGGCCGAATAATCCCAATCTGAACGTGAACAAACAGTTTAGCATAGATAATTGTTCCGGAGATTGGATTTTATATATTGATCCCGATGAAGTTATAACTGAAGAACTCAAGAATGAAATACTGTCTGTTATCAAATCCGATAACCGTCTTGCTTCCGGATACCTTATCCCGAGGAAAAATTATTATTTTGACAAATTCTTGCGTTTCGGAGGAAAATATCCGGATTACCAACTGCGGCTTTTTAGGAAAGGTGCCGGCAGATTTCAATGCAAAAGCGTTCATGAGCGCATAGCCATATCCGGAATAATAAAAAAACTTAAATCTCCGATATCGCATTATCCTTATATAAATGTCGCGGATATGATGAATAAATCTGATTTTTATACTTTCATGAAGGCGGAAAAAATGTTCATCGAGCGGCGTTCCCCGCGTTTTATTCTTTTGCGTCCGGCATTCAAATTCATCAAAAACTATATATTAAAAATGGGATTTTTAGACGGTTATACTGGGTTGGTGACCTGTCTTATGGACGCACATAACGAATTTATCACTATGTTGAAATTAAAGGAGATGTATAATGAAAAAAAGTTCCTCTTCAAAAATTAAACGGCGTGTAAAAATTGAGGCAAAGAAAGATTTAGGCAGATTGGTTTGCGAGCTGTCGGGTGTTAATATAACTTTATGGCATGAGGAAGATAAAGCCCGCCTTCCGGATAAGGATATTGTTTTTCAAGCGAAGAGAAATATAGACAAACTGAATCAGAAACGGAATGATTTGATAGAATTAATCGATGAAACTGTGCTGGAGGCGCTTAGATATGGCAGAAACAGTAGGAAGCATAATAGATAAGATAAGCATTATTGAACTTAAGATCTTTCATATGTCGGAACAAACTCAAAGGCAAGACGCCTCGTCCGCGCATATAAAGGAATCTTTAGGAAAAATAAAAATAATGGAGATTCAGAAAAAGGATCTTGCCTGCGAACTTTCTTTGTTGATGAAGAACCTTGCAGCAGGAAAAGCGAAACTGAAATTGTACAGGCAGTTTAAGATGTATAATGACCCGAAGTACAGGGTTCGCGCCGGTAAAAAAAGATAATTTCATAGCCGGCTGCCTAGGTAAATCTTTCAAGCGAAACGATAAATGGAAAAAAATATTTTGATTATTGTTTTGAAATCTGTGGGGGATGTTTTGGTGACTACCCCGCTTGCGCGTGCGTTTAAGAAAAATCTTTCAGGAAGCAGAGTGTATTTTTTAACTGGTCATGCCTCGGAAAAGATATTGAGGCATAATCCGTATCTTGATGGCGTGATTGTTGCGGGTCCGGGAGCCATATCCAAGCTCAAACGAATTAAATTTGAGATTTCAGTGGATTTTATGAATTCAGCAGTTTCGGGTTATTATTCTCTTTTTTCAGGCGCTAAAAAACGCATTGCTTTTTATAGGCCCTGGGGATTTTGGTGTTATAATTCTATGATTCCAAGATCGGATTGCGGTTATTCCGCCAAAGACAGGTTGCAGGTTTTGAATGCTCTCAATATTGATGCGGACGGCATAGGATTGGATCTCTGTTTCTCCTATAAGGAACAAAAAGCTGCGGAAAATTTTTTTATCAAAAACAATATTGCGCGGGATGATTTGACAATTACTTTGGACATTACCAATAAAAGGAAATACAGACAGTGGGACGGAGAAAAATTTTGCAGATTCGCAGATTTGTGCGCCGAAAAATTGAAGGCAAAAGTAATTTTTCTCTGGGGGCCAGGAGAATACGATTATGTTAATGGATGTATGACAAAATGTTCTCACAGGCATTTTTTATGTGATAATTTTGATTTACTTGAACTTGCTGCTCTGATAAAAAATTGTAAGGCGCATGTCGGAACTTCCTCTGCTCCAGGACATATAGCAGTTAGCCAGAATATTCCGTCATTTACGATTTATTGCCAGAGAACGAATCCGTGGAATTGGACTCCGCCGGATATTACGCAACACAGGTACATACAGGGGGATTTTAACAGGTTATCCGCAGACGAGGTGTTTTCCAAGTTTCGCGTTTTTCTGGCGGATATTGAAAGATGCCATTTGTAAAATTAACGATGCCTGATTATTAAGTTATATCTGTTGCGATGCGCAAATGTCTGTTTTAAATTCCGGAAAAATTTAGTGTATAAAAAAGTATTAGAAAGAAGATAATTATGAAACCCAATAAGATTTTATATCCGTTTACTCTTTTTTATTTTATTTTATTTTCGATTTCGCAGAAGCTACGGCTTTTCAAGCGAAAGAAAATGCCTTGCAGAGTAATATCTATAGGCAATATTACTGCGGGTGGCACTGGGAAGACTCCCCTTGTCATTTATATATCCAGGTTTTTAAAAGATGCAGGCAGAAATGTATGTGTGCTTTCGCGCGGCTATAAAAGAAAAAGATCCAGTTCCACTCTGGTGGTTGTTAACAACGGAGAGCGACTTGTTGCCGGCAGGAAAATTTCAGGGGACGAACCGTATCTTGTAGCGCGAACATTACGAAATGTTCCGGTCGTTGTATGCGGGAACCGCAAAAATGCAGGGTATTACGCAATAAACAAGTTCAGCGCAGATACTTTGCTTTTAGACGACGGATTCCAATATGTTGGTTTACAAAGGGATTTGGATATTGTATGCGTAAATGCGTTAAATCCGTTCGGCTGCGGGATGCTTATTCCCGCCGGATACCTGAGAGAACCGCTTAAAAATCTCTCCAGAGCGGATATTTTCATTATAACAAGAACGGATAGAGTTCCCAAAGAAAAAATCAAAGAAATAGAAACCGTTATATCGAAGTATAAAAAAGATCCCAAAATCTTTCATTCGTATTTTTCAAAAAAGGTGTTTTGCCGCGAAACTGAAATAGATCTCGCTTCTCTGAAGAATCAAAGAATTATTGCCATTTCCGGGATTGCAATGCCCGAGGATTTTGAAGCTATTATTGCGGATTTGGGAATAAACTTATTGTCTCATATAAAATATCCGGATCATTATTTCTTTAAAGACAGAGATATAAAAAAGTTTCTTCACGATGCTGCTGAATTTCAGGCAACTGTTCTTACTACTTCCAAGGACGCGAGCCGGCTGCCCGAGGAATTCCCGTGTTATGTGTTGGATGTAAAATCTGAAATAATTGAGAAAAAAGAATTTGAATATATGTTGCTGAAGGAGGGGGCTTGTTAAGAATAATAAATGACGTTTTATATTACGGTCTTTTTGTGCTGGCTGCCGCGATGCCTATTTCAATAGCGGCTACAAATATAGTTTGGATTCTTTTGTTTCTTGTATGGATTGCAAAATTGTTGTTGATTAAGGATAGACGCGCGTTCGTTTCGCCTGTAACTTTGCCGCTTGCGGTTTTTTTCTGTTCCACTTTATTTTCTGCGCTTTTGGGCTTGAATGTATCAAGAAGTTTTTCGTCGTTGAACAGCGAACTTCTGTTTTTAATATTTTTTTTGGTATCAGCCAATATAAGAGATATTAATCATGCGAAGCAAATTCTGTTTGTGTTTATCGCTTCCAGCGCCTTAATGGGAGTGCTCGCGATATTGCAGTTTTCTTTCAATATATCATCTTACGGCTGGCTTTCTCTTATAGACGGCCGCGCACATGGTACGCGTTCTTGGTCGCAGACATACGCCGAAGGTCTGCTTATCGCATTGCCTGTATGTTTGTACGCATTTCTTTTTTGTAAGACAAAAAGGATATTTCTTTATATCTTTTCTTCATTGATATTTGCAGGAATAATACTAAGTTATGTGAGGATGGTCTGGATAACATGTATATTTCTTATATCCGTTATTTTAATTTCGGAAGCCAGGCAGCTGAAAAAGGTTTTATTGACTTTTGCCGGAATTTTGATCGTTTTTGTGGCTGTTACCGCTTTCTTGCTGCCGAATCGCATCAATATCCTCAAAAGGGCAAGGAATATGACGGAACCGGTCAGGATAAATATGTGGAAAGCATCCGTTGAAATTTTTAAGGATTATCCGATTTTCGGCGTAGGCAAAAAAAATATAAAAGGCATATTTTCTTATAAGTATAAAAAGTTGAATCTTCCTTCTCAATATTTTATGCTTTCCCATCTGCATAATAATTTTATCCACCTGCTTGTGGAGAGGGGCATTGTCGGCTTGCTTTCTTTTTTGTATCTCGTTTTTGCGATATTTTATTTTGCGATTAAACGTATTCGTAAATCTACCAGGGACGAAAAATTTATTATAACTGGCTGCCTGTTTGCGTTTTTCGGATTTTTGATTTCAGGGTTGACTGAATATTCATACGGGGATTCCGAGATCCAAATGATAATTTGGCTTATTGCGGGGATTATGTTTCATAAGAAGAAGGCTGTGTTCCTTGACAGAGACGGGACTATAAATGACGACATGCATTATTCCGCGGATATAGATAAACTCAAGATATTCCCCACCTCCGCCTCCGCGATACGTATGTTAAATGATTCCGGGTTCAGAGTAATTATAACTACAAATCAGTCGGGTATAGCGCGCGGCAGGTTTAGCCGCGAATCCCTGGATAAACTTAACGAAGAAGTCATTCGTCGTTTAAAAGAAGAGCATGCGGTTATCGACGGTGTTTATGTTTGTCCGCATCATCCGGATGAACATTGTAAATGTCGCAAGCCGGGTATCGGGATGTTATTAAAGGCGGAAAAAGAATTTGACATCAATATTAGCGCTTCGTTTGTTGTGGGAGATATGAAAACGGATATACAATTGGCGAAAAATGCCGGATGCCGCGGAGTGTTTGTGCTTTCCGGCGCGGAAAAAACTCCTCCTGTCGTGGCGGATTATGTGGCATCGGATATATTGGAAGCGGCAAAATGGATAGCCGCGCAAAAGGGGTAATTTTATGTTAGATAAGTTAAGAAACCGTGCAGTGTCAGCGTTAATATTTCTTTTTCTCGGCTCTGTGCCGTATTTGTTTTGCTGCCCGAAAAAACTTGATGTGCCGGAAAGATTGGTGTACAATGTTTCGTGGAAATTTCTCAAGGTCGGTTACGGGACTTTAGAGGTAATTGGCTTAACTGAATTTAACGCGACAAAAGCCTATCATATACATTCGACTGCCCGTTCGAGTTCTTTTTTTGACAATTTTTTCAAGGTAAGGGATAGTAATGATTCGTATATAGATGCGGAATATTTTCGTTCTCTGTGTTTCAAACAGCAGATACGGGAAGGCCGTTATAAAAGGGACAAAAACATCGTTTTTGATCATTCGAACATGACTGCGACAAACCATAAAAACGAGATTTTTCCAATTCCGGAAAACGCACTGGATGTGCTCGCTGCGCTTTACTGGATAAGAGAACAAAATCTAACGACAGGGGTTTCTTTTCATATTCCGGTCAATTCCGGTAAAAAAAGTTTTAATATGGAAGTGCGCATCACAGGAAAGGAAAAGATTAAAATCAGCGGGAAAAAATATTCCACTATTATAGTAGAACCCATGCTGGAAGATGCAGGCATATTTTTAAGTAAAGGTTATTTGAAGATATGGATGACCGACGACGACGCACATATACCGGTTAAAATGCAATCCGAAATCGCTGTGGGATCCATAGTGGCTGAACTGGATACTGAAAAATGAAAAAAAGAATAATTATAGGTGTAGGAATAAGCGTATTTTTTATTTATTTCGTGGTAAGAAACACCGATTGCCGAAATATTGTTTCAATAATTTCCACAGGCAGTTATTGGTGGGTAATGCCGGCAATAATCGGATATACCTTGTCTTTTGTGTTTCGCGCATTCCGGTGGAAATATCTCTTCGCCCCTGTTAAAACATTTTCTCCCAAAAATTTGTTTCCGTCTCTTATAATGGGTTTTGCCGCGAACAGTATATTTCCTATGAGATTCGGTGAAATCATGCGGGCATATATTGTTGGCAAGAAATACGGCATATCCAAAAGCTCCGCATTCGCAACGATAGTGCTTGAAAGAATTATGGACGGTATAAGCGTTATACTTTTATTTCTCCTTATAATGCCCTTTCTGCCTGCTTTACCTTCGTGGACAAGAACGCTTCTTTCGATTGCCATAATATTTTTTATCGGAGCCCTTATCTCTGCCTCCGTGATGATATTAAAAAAAGATTATGTCAAGTTTCTGCGCAGGATACCTTTTATTAAAGATACATGGAAAGAAAAGATAGTGTCGAAGGCTTCGTCTTTTATTATCGGTTTGGGCACAATAGCAGATAAAAAGAATTTTTCCATGGCGATTTTTTATTCATTTATCGTATGGATTTTTGAGACATTAAACTTATTTTTTCTCATAAAAGTGGTCGGTATAAACGTTTCTTTACCTGTGGCTGTTTTTATTCTTTTTGTTGTAGCCATAGGAGTAAGCATACCGGCAGCGCCGAGTTCTATAGGCACTTTCGAGTTTTTTCTTGTGGGCGGAATGGTTTTCTTCGGAATAGCGAAAGAGCAGGCCTTGGCAGCCGGTCTTATAGTGCATGTTATAGGAGTGGTATATATATTATTGCTCGGACTTTACTATTTTTTGAAAGAGGGAATATCATACAAAGAAATTACCGCCGGACAATAGACGCTGTCTCATTTGACGGCGCCGCTGAATTTTCCGGCGCGGGCAGTATTCATTCTGTTTTCAAAAATGCAGCTAACATTAAAACCCCGCGCGGATTGGTTGTGCTCGCTGATAAAAAATATTGCAACGGCCCGCACAGAATTCTTACGGATTCGATTGGTTTTACAGATTTTTTTCTCCCGGGTGAAAAGGCGGTATTAAGCAATAAAAAAATATATTTTTCTTCGGGTGCGGAAATAAATCTGAAGAATGCGTATTCATGGCGGCTGAAAATTCCCAAGGTATTTAAAAAAAAGGTTGATTTAACCTGTATAAGTAATGCCTTGAAAGGGTATTCGTTCGTGAAACCTGAATTAGCGGAGAATCTTAAACTTGCTTTCATCAGAAAAGACATACCTGCGTTTTCCAGAATCACGGATTCTATTATCGGTCTCGGGCCAGGTCTTACACCGTCAGGTGATGATATTCTTTGCGGGTTTATATCCGTTTTCCATTTTTTGAAATATGAAAGATTATTTGATTTTTTTTTGAAAAAAGTTAAAATAAAATATAATAAGACAAATTTTATCAGCGCCCAATACTTGAAATGGGCTGTTGACGGCAAAATCTGCGAAAATGTCGCGAACGCAATATATTGCACGGCAGCCGGATGTGAAGATGCGAAGTATTGGATTAATCATGTTTCCGGCATAGGTGCCACTTCCGGCAAAGACACTCTTTTCGGCATATTGACTGCTATGGAGGTATACAATGTTATCAAATCTGGTGAAAAATAATTTTTATCGTGATTCTGTTTTTTTGATGTCTCTTTCAAACAAGATAAATATAATAGACGGAGTTAACGATTCTTCGGTGATGATGGGCACAGATGCCAACAAAAAGCTTCTGTCTGAAACAGGTTTCCTTACGAAAGAAGGAGAAAAGGCATCTTCCGGTGATATGCTGATATGTATAAATCATAAGGAAAATGCCGGCGTTAAGGAGATATTGTCAAAAATCGAGGAATTACTGGATGCGCCTGTGGATCTGGGTGGTTCTTCAGCCGCCGAAATTAATATGCCCGAGGATGTCGATGCTGCGCTGGAGATTCAGCCTCTTTCCAATATCGCTGTTATTTCTCTGCCTGGCGGATATGTTGAATATCAAGCGAAAAAACTTTTGGCACGCGGAATAAATGTTATGATTTTTTCCGACAATGTGTCTGTGGAAACGGAAATTAACCTTAAGAAAATCGGCGCTTCCAAAGAGCTTCTTGTTATGGGACCTGATTGCGGTACCGCGATAATAAACGGAGTATCTCTTGGTTTTGCCAATGTAATACGCAGGGGGAAAATAGGCATAGTCGGAGCAAGCGGCACAGGCATACAGGAAGTAACCACTATAATACATAAAAACGGCGAGGGAATAACCCAGGCAATCGGTCTTGGCGGCAGGGATCTTTCCGTAGATGTCGGCGGAATAATGATGCTCGAAGGCATTAAAATGCTTCTTAAAGATGAAAATACTAAGGTTATATGCCTTATTTCCAAACCTCCGGCTTCGTCGGTTGAAAACAAGATAATCGAATTTTTGCGGAATTCAAAGAAGCCGTTTGTGGTAAATTTCCTTGGCAGGGCGCCGCAAAAAATAAAACTTAAAAATGTTTATTTTGAATCTACTTTGGAATCCGCTGCTCTTAAAGCAGTTTCAATAATTAAAAAAACAAATCTCTGCCGTACAGGTGTCTTGAACAAACAATTAAAAGAAATTGTCAAGAGAGAAAAATCGCTTTTTTCAAACCGGCAAAAATATGTCAGAGGACTTTTTTCCGGAGGGACATTATGCGACGAGGCTTTGTTTATACTTAAGAAATCCGTCTGCGAGTTGTATTCCAATATCGCGCATGATCCTGTTATGAAACTCAAAAACAGCAAAGTGTCTTATAAAAACTCTCTTATAGATCTTGGAGACGACGAATTTACCCGGGGCGTTCCCCATCCTATGATAGATTTTACGGTACGGAATAAACGGTTGATTCAAGAAGCGAAAGATCCGGAAACTGCCGTTATTTTGTTTGATATAGTTCTTGGGTACGGTTCTCATCCCGATCCGGCGTCGGCTATTCTTCCGTCTGTAGAGTCTGCCGGAAAATTGGCGAAAAAATCCGGCAGGCATATTTCTTTTGTAACTTCGATATGCGGCACGGAACAGGATCCCCAGAATCTGGAAAAACAGAAAAAAGATTTGGAAAACGCCGGTGTCATTGTGTTACCCTCCAATGCGTTATCGGCTAAATTTACGGAGGAAATATTGAACTAAAATGGAAAAATTGGAAAAATTTCGATTTGCGTCTCACGCTGCGGTTTATAAAATAGTACCTGAAAAAAAGATAAAAAGGTTTGTTATTACGACTCCGCATACAAGGGTTTTATTGAATAAACCCGAGATAATAGGTTTTGATTTCATAGAGCAGCTTAGAAACGGAGTCTATGAGATATTAAAAATTTTCGGCGAGTTTGAAAAATACGGCAGTAAAAATGTCGCTGTTGTTCATTTTTTGCGCGGAGGGCTTAATTTCGGGATTGTAAATATGCTGCATGCCGCTTACGGATTTAACAGAACATCTGCGTCTTTTATTACATCGCAAAGGTATAAAAAACAGGGCCACTGGTTTATAAAGGACGACCAATATAGAAAATTTTCTCTGCCTGAAGACGCGAATGTGTTTATCGGAGACGTGATAGCTACAGGCACTACTCTTGACAACGGACTTGAAATACTCAGGAAACAGGCGATTAGCGAAGGAAAAAATATTAAACGTCTTATTATGTTTGCAGTCGCTTGCGCGCGCGCCGAGGAAATATTAAGTAAGTATCACGCTCTTTTCAAAAAGAATTTTGATTACATTGAAACAATATTGGTATATTTTGAAGGCAGGTTTGTGGTTCCTAATACAAAGGATGCTTTCCATATCTGCATTCCTGGCACGGATCTTGTTAAACGTGACGCGCTTCTTGCTCCGGAATTTATCAAGTCGCAAAGTGACAAATTGACTTATCCGTTGGAAAGATGCGCGGTGTACGACGTGGGCGCCCGTGCTTATGAATATGCGGTTCATATAGACGATGTTATAAATTATTGGAAAAAATTGTCCCAGTCTGGAATGACTCTTGCGGAGGCGTACAGGGAAAGATGGCCGTTGGGCCCTAAAATCAAAGGGACAAATACCGCTTTGAAAAAACTTTGCAACACAAGAATAAATTTTTTGAGAGGTCTAAAAAATGGCAAATAAACTTTTTTCGCAAAAATTAAAAGTTGTTAATCTCGGTCTTCAGTCGTTTGCAGACACTGTGAAAAGTTGCGGTGCGGATGTGGTGCATGTTAATTTCAAGCCGCCTGCTTCCGGCGATGAAAAAATTATTTCCGCTTTAACTTTGCTGTCGAATCCGTCGGTTGAAGAAGCAAATAAAAAGGCCTTTGAAAAGATTGTTTCAGCGCAGCCCGTGCTTGTGGATATACTGCCAGCGGGCAAGGTGGTGCCAGGCATGACAAAGGGCACAGTGCTTCATGCTGGACCTCCTGTAACATGGGATAGAATGTGCGGCCCCGTAAGAGGCGCTATAACAGGCGCGCTGATTTATGAAGGTCTTGCAAAGGATAATAAATCCGCTGAAAAACTGGCTGCGTCAGGGAAAATACGTTTTGCTCCGTGTCACCATCATTCTTCGGTAGGTCCTATGGCTGGAATACTTTCTTATTCTATGTATGTTTTTGTGATAAAAAATGAAACTTCTGGCAATTACGCGTACTGTTCTATGAACGAAGGATTGGGGAAGGTATTAAGATTCGGCGCAAATTCCGCGGATGTAATACAACGTCTCAAATGGATGCAAAACATTCTCGGGCCGGCGCTCGGCAAAGGCGTAAGGAAATCCGGAGGCATAAATATAAAAAACATTACTGCTCAGGCCTTGATGATGGGCGACGAATGCCATAATAGAAATGTGGCCGCAACCAATCTTTTTATAAAGGAAATGATTCCGCATCTTCTCACATCTGGTTTAAAGGCATCAATTGTAAAAGATATTATAACTTTCATATCAGGTAATCCGCATTTCTATTTAAACATTTCGATGGCTTCCTGCAAGGCCACATGCGACACAATAGCGGGCATAAAAAATTCCACAGTTGTTTATACAATGGCGCGCAACGGAACTGATATAGGGATACGCGTGGCCGGTATGCCGGATGTCTGGTTTACCGCTCCGTCAGGAAATCCCAAAGGACTTTATTTTTCGGGATTTTCCGAAAAGGACGCGAATCCTGATCTCGGAGATTCGACGATTTCCGAAACAGCCGGAATAGGAGCGAACGCCATGGCAGCAGCGCCGGCTATAGTTAAATTTGTCGGCGGATCCCCGATTGACAGTATCAATTACACTAAAAAGATGTACAAGATCACAGTCGGGCGACATTCTTCTTTTCAAATACCCCAACTGGATTTCGCAGGCTCGCCTGTATGTTTTGATATAAGAAAAATTATGGAAAAGGGCATTACACCGGTTATAAATACTGGCATAGCCCATAAACTTCCAGGTGTGGGACAGGTCGGCGCCGGCATACTTGACGCTCCGATAAAATGTTTTAGAGACGCAGTCTTAAAATTTGCCGAAATTTTTGGCGGCCGAAAATGAAAAAATTGTATCGTTCCTCATCCGATAAAAAGATAGCAGGCATTTGCGGCGGTTTAGGAGAAATGTTTCAGGTGGATCCCACTTTTATCCGTCTCGCCTTTGTCTTTTTTGCGGTCATAACCGGAATATTCCCTTGTTTGGCTGTTTACGCGGCAGGTTGGTTGATAATACCTGTCCGGGGTAAATAATCGCGTATGAAACCGAAACCGGAATGTTATGACTGTATGAGACGTCAGGCCGTAAGATCACTTGGGTTGATTTCTCGCGACCGGAATTTACTTGAAAAGGTGAAGTCTGAAACGGAAAAAATAATAGCAGGATCAGATATTAATGGAAATCCCCCGCTGATAGCCAGTGATATATTTTTATATGTCAATAAAATAACAGGGAACTCAGATCCGTATCTGGAGTTAAAAAAGAAATATAATCGTATAGTCAAAGATGTCTTGCGAAACATGGCAATAAAGGATATATTTTCAGCATTTAAATATGCGATAAACGGAAATATTATTGATTTCGGGATGCAGGACAAAGTGGCGTTTAATGCGGATGAGAATGTATCTCTTACAATCGATGATTCCGTGTCTCTTGTGGAGCGAATTTGTCAAGCAGACAGTATTCTTTATCTGTGCGATAATGCGGGAGAAATCGGTTTTGACGCCTCTGTAATCAGTAAAATAAAAGAGTTGAACCCACGCGCGAAATTGACAGCCAGCGTAAAAGCAGGACCTGTTATAAATGATGCCTTATTGGAAGACGCTTTATATTTTGGCATGGATAAAATGTGCGATATAATAGCGCCAGCACCGCTTTATGTGGGCACTCAAATCGATCGTTTGGATGCCGGGTTTGGAAAATTGTTTAATGATTCAGATGTCATAATATCCAAAGGTCAGGCGAACTGGGAATCTCTTGAAGGCATCAGGCATAAAGGATTATTTTTTCTGCTGAGGGCGAAATGCAAAGTGGTAGCGTTATCTTTGGATGTTCCTCTCGGCAGCGCCGTGCTTACAAAAGGAAAAGAATGAATACATTTGAAGGATGTCTTAATCATGAGCAGCTTGAGGCAGTCAATTGCCTTAATGGTCCGTTACTTATACTTGCCGGCGCCGGCAGCGGGAAAACCCGTGTTATAGTGTACAGGATAGCAAATCTTATAGCAAACAAAATCAATCCGTGGAATATTTTAGCTATGACTTTTACCAACAAGGCTGCCTGTCAGATGAGAGAGCGCATTTCTAATCTTGTTGATCCGCGATTGGCAGGGGATGTATGGATCTCCACGTATCACTCTTTCGGGGCGAGGATTTTAAGGGCGGAGCACGTAGCTGCCGGACTTAAAAGAGATTTTAATATATTCGACGATTCAGATTCGAAAAAACTTGTTGAAATATGTCTCAAAGAAATGAATCTGGATTCCGACCGGTACAAACCGTCTGTTATGTGCGATATGATTTCAATTGCCAAGGATAAACTGCTTGACCCTGAATCGTATTCTCTCCATGCCGCCGCGAGTCCCGAATCAAGCCGCAGAGTGGCTGCGGAAGTTTACGAACTGTATCAGGAAAAACTTAAATCCATGGGGGGAGTTGATTTCGGGGATATATTGAGATATACAGTTGATCTGTTCAAGAATAATCCTGATGTCCTGGAAAAATATCGCGAAAGATTTCGGTATATTTTGATAGACGAGTACCAGGATACAAACTATGCGCAGTATGTGCTTACAAAACTTCTTGCTGCTAAATACAAAAATATATGCGTTGTGGGAGACGATGATCAGTCGATTTATTCTTGGCGCGGCGCCGACATAAGAAATATATTGGAATTTGAAAGAGATTATCCTGAAACGCGCGTGGTGTATCTTGAACAAAATTACAGATCCACAAAAAATATTTTGGATACTGCGCAAAAACTTATACATTATAATCATCACAGAAAACCTAAAGATCTAAAGGCAGTAAAACCTGCCGGCGACAAAATAGAATACGTGGAGTTCCAGAATGAATTTGCCGAAGCTTCCGGCGTTGCCGACAGAATAATTTCAGGAGTGCGGCATTATAACAGGAAATATTCGGATTTTGCGATTTTTTACAGAACTAACGCGCAGTCGCGAATATTTGAGGAAAATTTTGTAAGGGCAGGTATTCCTTACGTCGTTGTCGGCGGTTGTAAATTCTACGACAGGGCAGAAGTGCGCGATATACTTGCCTATTTGCGGCTGATAAATAATCCGTCTGATGATGTAAGTTTCAGAAGAATTATAAATATGCCCCCCAGGGGAATAGGGAAAAGCACAGCCGCAATAATAATAAACAAAGCCCATGAAATGCGTATTCCCTTATTTGAGGCCTTGAAAGTTCTTTCAACTGAAGGAACTGTCAAAAAAGCGGAAAATTTTCTAAAGAGTATAAGCGGTTTGCACGCTGAAAAAGATAATATGGACGCATCGGAAATCGTTAAAATAATAATAGAAGAAAGCGGTTATATGGAATACCTTGAAGGGCATAAAGACATAGAATCCCAATCGCGAATGGACAATGTAAAGGAATTGGTATCCGCGGTTGTGGATTTTGAGCAGCACATAGGCAATAAAACTCTTGCGGCATTTCTTGAAAATATTTCTCTTGTGTCCGATATAGATTCTTTTGACGAAAAAAAGGATTATGTCACTCTTATTACTTTGCATCTCGCTAAAGGGTTGGAATTTCCGTGCGTTTTTATTACGGGTATGGAGGAAGGTTTGTTCCCTCTAACCGATTCTTCCATGTCTCTTGAAGAGCGCGAAGAAGAACGCCGTCTTTGTTATGTCGGCATTACCCGCGCTAAAGAAGAACTTTTTTTGTCCGGCGCCTCATGCCGCCGTATATACGGGCAGATGAGATACTGCATCCCTTCAGTTTTTTTGAAAGAGATGGAGATTTGCAAGTTGCTTTCCGATGTGGGAATGACGGACAGGGATATAGTGTCTATGCCGAGGGGCCTTGAGTTTTCCGGAATTAATTCTTCTTCGCCGTACACCAGAGGTAAAATGATAAAGCATCCCGACTTCGGGCTTGGAAAGATAATAGATGTCAGCGGTACCGGAGACGATGTAAAAGTTATAGTCAAGTTCGATTCCGGGTTTTGGAAAAAACTCATGGTAAAATACGCTAAATTAGAGGTGATTTAAGTTATGAAAATATCTGTAAAAGAAGTGGAATATGCGGCGCAGCTCGCTAAACTATCGTTAACGGAAGAAGAAAAACGTAAATACGCGGAACAATTGGATAAGATACTGGGTTATATGGAACAGCTGGACAGAGCGGATGTTTCCGGAGTCAGGCCTCTTTCTCACGCTGCGGATTTAAAAAATGTTTTTAGAGAAGACGTGTCTATGCCGTCGGAATCAGCTGATGAAATAATCAAAAACGCGCCGGACAAAGAGGGAAGATTTTTCAAGGTAAAAAAAGTAATAGAATAATGCAATAATTTTAAAATCTGCAAAGAGGAAATATATTATGGAAATATGCGATTTGACAGGTAAAGAAATAGTTCAAAAAATAAAAAAGAAAGAATTGTCCGCGTCTGAAACCGTTAGGCATTATCTCGCGCGAATTGAAAAGATAGAGCCCTCTATTGCAGCGTTTAACGAAATTTTTGCGGATGACGCTGCTGCCCGTGCTGAACTGCTCGATGCGAGAATAAACCGTGGAGAAGAAACAGGCCTGCTCGCGGGTTTGCCCATAGCGATAAAAGATAATATCTGCATTAATGGCCGAAAAACAACCTGTTCTTCCAGAATTCTTGCTGATTATGTCTCTCCGTATGACGCCACAGTCATAGAAAAACTGCTTACTGCGGGCGCAGTTATAGTAGGGAAGACGAATATGGATGAATTTGCTATGGGTTCTTCGACGGAAAATTCCGCGTTCCATATCACAAAAAATCCGTGGGATACAAGCAGAGTGCCAGGCGGTTCCTCCGGCGGAAGCGCTGCAGCAGTATCTTCAAGAATGGTTCCGGTATCGCTTGGTTCAGACACTGGCGGTTCAATACGTCAGCCTGCTTCTTTTTGCGGAATTTGCGGTTTAAAACCCACATACGGCAGAGTTTCAAGATATGGGTTAATGGCATTTGCTTCCTCTTTGGACCAGATAGGTCCTTTTGCGTATAATGCCGAGGATGTCGCGCTTGTGTTAGAATCAATTTCAGGTCATGATCCCAAGGACTCCACGTCGGTTAATATTTCTGCGGAAGGCATGGGCGAAGGAATGGAAAAAAGCATAAAAGGGTTGCGAGTCGGATTACCAAAAGAATACTTTATATCCGGTTTGGAACCTGCAACAGAAAAATATATAAGGTCGGCTATTGAAACATTTAAGGATTTAGGCGCTGAGATACATGAGATAACATTGCCCAATACCGAATACGCCGTCAGCGTATATTATATCGTGGCTCCTTCCGAAGCGTCTGCGAATCTTGCCAGATACGACGGCGTTAAGTACGGCTACAGAAGCGATTCTGACAACCTTGCGGATATGTATGAAAAAACGCGGTCTAACGGATTTGGAAATGAGGTAAAAAGGCGAATTATGCTCGGCACATACGCTCTTTCAAGCGGATACTATGACGCATATTACCTCAAAGCGCAAAAAGTCCGGGCATTGATAAAAAATGATTTTGACAGGGCATTTGCCGAAGTGGATGTAATACTTACGCCTACCTGTCCGAGTTCCGCGTTCAAGGCAGGAGAAAAAACAGACGATCCGCTTCAGATGTATCTTTCCGATATTTTTACAATCTCCTGCAATCTTGCCGGTATATGCGGGATAAGTATTCCGTGCGGGTTTTCCGAATCTAATCTGCCTGTGGGCTTACAGCTGCTGGGCAAGCCGTTTGATGAAAAAACAGTTCTGCGGGCAGTATATAATTTTCAGTCTGTTACGGATTTTCACAGAAAAAAACCTTTGTAAAGATACATCTGCAGGTATTCAAATACGCAAGGTGGTAAAATCATTTTTTCAAGTTCACAGCTAAAATGTTTTTAATAGTTTAATAAATGTAAAATAATCCGTAGAACTGTTTGTTTTGGAATCGCAGAACCGAATCCGGAGGAATAGAATATGAAAAAGAAAGTTGAAGAAGTATTGAAAAAGATAAGGCCGTATCTTCAAGCTGATGGCGGAGACATAGAGCTTGTCGAAGTTACTGAGGATGGAGCAGTCAAAGTCAGGCTTCTTATGGCATGTGCTGGTTGCCCGATGGCATCTATCACGTTTCAAAGCGTAGTGGAAAAAACGCTTAGGGATGAGGTGCCTGGAATAAAATCAGTGGAACTTGTTTAGTAAAGTCTGTTTCTAAAAATACTAATTGTTTTCAGCGCGGGTTTAATGGATGTAAGATATTCATGGCAATAATTTATCCCCGCCCGGTATGACGAATAAAAAAGTAAGATGCTTCTTTAAAACATCCGGCATAAGAAAAAACTGCTATTATTCTGGACGGAACATAGCCAAGTGAAGAATCTCGTTGTGCCGTCGTCGCAGTTTTTAGGCAGGCCAGATATATATATGACTAAGATACTTCTTCTTTTCCACTTGTCTTGACAAACCGCGGTAAATCTAATAAAATAGTAAAATAAATAAATATGAGGAGGAGGTTTTATTTTATGAATACATTCAAAACATTTCTGCTTATGTTGGCGATGATGCTTTTATTCGTCTTTGTCGGCGGTGCGATAGGCGGAAGACAGGGGATGATTTTTGCCTTTATATTTGCTTCTTTTTCCAATTTTTTGATGTATTGGTTTTCCGATAAGATAGTGCTTGCTATGTACGGTGCCAAACCTGTTTCGGAGCAGGAATTCCCTGAAATTTATAAAATAGTAAGGAATCTTACTGTTTGTTCGCAATTACCTATGCCTAAAATTTATATACTTTCTTTGGACACTCCAAACGCTTTTGCCACTGGAAGAAATCCTTCTCATGCAGCGGTGGCAGTTACAAGGGGAATTCTTGAGATTCTCGATGAAAAAGAATTGACAGGTGTTATAGCGCATGAACTTTCACATATAAAACATAGGGATATACTCATAAGTACGCTTGTGGCTACTATGGCGGGCGCTGTGTATATGCTCTCGCGAATGGCGCAGGCCGCGGCTATTTTCGGTACGGGTTCTCGCGGAGACAGGGAGGGCAGAAACGGCAACGCTATAGGGTTATTGGCTACTGCTATAATCGCTCCCATTGCCGCTCTTTTGATTCAGATGGCTATTTCTCGTTCACGTGAATACGCAGCTGATGAAGGAGCCGCGAATATGTGCGGACATGCTCAATCTCTTGCTTCAGCTTTAAGAAAACTTGAAAATTACTCAAAACGAATTCGTTCGAATGTGTCGCCGGCCACGGCACATATGTTTATAGTAAATCCGTTAAGCGGTTCATCTATGCTTAAATTGTTTTCTACTCATCCTCCTGTTGAGGAACGCATTAAACGGCTTGACGCTATTGCCGCGAAAACATATCCGAAAGTAATTTATTGAAAAATGGGAAGTTAGATATTCGGAGTTTTATTTTGAAAAAAATATTTGAATGGCTGTTATGGTTTGTCATATTAAGTATATTCGGATTTTTAGGATTTAATCGTTTAATAAATGCTCTTGTGCATCATAAAAAAGAGGTGCAAGTGCCGAATTTAACAGGTAAAAGCATAGTTGACGCTTTGCACATTAGTTCAACGATGAATCTGTATATACAAAAAGCAGGCGAGGATTTTAATCCTTTGATACCTGCCGGAATGATAATATCCCAGATGCCGCTTCCGGGAAGTGTTGTGAAAGAAGGCAAAGTTATAAAAGTTGTAATATCCGCAGGCGGAGAGGTTGTTTATGTTCCGAAAGTTATCGGAGAAACAGTGCGTTCAGCGCAGCTGATATTGAGAAAAGAAGGGCTTGATTTGGGCGAACAAACTCAAAAATATTCTTCGGATTTCGGCAAAGGTAGAGTAATCGCCCAGTACCCGGTTCCCAACAGGTCGTTTCCGAGAGGCGGTATGGTCAATATAATAGTTTCGCTCGGCAATGTGCCACAGGATAAGATTTTGGTGCCGGATTTTACCGGGAGAAGCATAGTTGAAGCCGAGGAATGGGCTTTTACATACGGTATAAGCATTAGCAGTGTAGGCAAAGTAAACGATTCCCATCTGTCTGTCAATAGTATTGTAAGGCAGGTTCCTGATTGGGGTTCTGCGATAGATAAAACCGGTTGCGTGGAATTATGGATTTCCGCGCCTGAGGAGTAAAGTATGGAGATAGCGCCGTCTATTCTTTCCGCGGATTTCGCTAATCTGGCAAAAGATATAAAGCAATGCGAACTCGCGAAAGTTAAAATATTGCATATAGATGTTATGGACGGGAATTTTGTGCCTAACATTACCATAGGACCGGTTGTGATAAGTGCTATAAGACGGCAAAGCAAACTGATTTTCGATACGCATCTTATGATAAATTCTCCGGATAAATATGTAGAGGCATTCGTTAAAGCCGGCAGCGACTGGATAACTTTTCACATAGAGGCGGTTAAGAATCCGTTTTCCCTGATAAAAAAAATAAGAAGTTTGGGCGCTAAACCGGGAATATCCATAAATCCGTTTACTTCGCTTCGTAAGATCAGCAGATATCTTGATATGGTTGATCTTGTGCTTGTTATGTCTGTGAATCCCGGATTCGGCGGACAAAAGTTCATATCAGATGTTTTGCCGAAAATTGAAACATTGAAAAAAGAAAAAAGAAATTTTAAGATTAGTGTTGACGGAGGAATAAATTTTGATACAATATCTGCTGTGGCCGCAGCTGGCGCTGATATCGCAGTGGCTGGCAATGCTGTTTTCGGGAATTGCGGGAACATAGTAAAAAATATTAAAAAGTTGTATGAATTTTCAAAAATATAGGTAAGGAGGAGTAATGGCTGTAGCAATAAGATTGAGAAGAATGGGAAAAAAACTTAATCCGTTTTACAGGATAGTTGCTATTGATTCGTCAAGGCGTTCCAAAGGCAAACCTCTGGAAGAATTGGGTTATTATAATCCAAAGATAAAAAAGCAGCTTTCAATTAACAAAGAACGCGTTGATTACTGGATTAAAAACGGCGCGCTTGTTTCCGAAACAGTTAACGGTTTGCTGAAAAAAGAAAAACATTCAGTTGAAAGTGTGTAACGATTGCGACTTAATCTGGGGATTTAACAGATGAAAGATATGATTGAATTTGTTGTAAAATCGCTTGTTGATAAGCCCGAGTGTGTAAATGTGCTTCCTGTTGAAACCGGTTCTGTAAAAGTTTTCAAGATAGAAGTGGATATTTCAGATAAAGGAAGAGTTATCGGCAAACAAGGCAGGATTATAAAGGCCCTGCGCCAACTCGTATCCGCCTCTTCGGTGAAAAAAGGCGAAAGGTGCCGTGTGGAAGTTGTATCTTAACAATGCGAATAGACATCCTGACACTTTTTCCGAAACTTTTTGAATCTGTGTTTTCGGAAAGTATGATGAAACGCGCAGCGGAGCGCGATAGTGTTAAAATCAATATACTGAATATAAGGAATTTCGCAGCCGGAAAACATAAAATAACAGATGATAAGCCGTACGGCGGCGGTGCCGGAATGATAATGATGGCGCAGCCTTTGGTTGCCGCGATTAAATCGGCAAAATCTGCGTGTAGAACAAAGAAAAAGCGCGTAATTTTGCTTTCTCCGCAAGGAAATTTGTTCAATCAGGAAAAGGCGAAAGAACTTTCAGGACTTAAACAGATTGTTCTAATCTGCGGTCATTACGGCGGTGTGGACGAACGGGTATTGAAATACGTTGATGAAGAGATATCAATAGGGGATTATGTGCTTACCGGCGGAGAGATTCCCGCCATGGTTGTCAGCGACACTGTTGTTCGTCTTATTCCGGGCGTGGTTGGTAAAACGGATTCAATAACGCAGGATTCATTGTGGGACGGAATGTTGACTTTTCCGGCGTACACGCGTCCGAGAAATTTCAAGGGCATGCGCGTTCCCAAAGTGTTGTTGTCGGGCAATCATGCTGAGATAGAAAAATGGCGAAGAAAAAAACAATTGGATAATACATTAAAAAAAAGACCTGATCTTATTAGGAAGGGAGAAAAACAATGAGTAATTTAATCGACTTGGTAGAAGAAGGACAGCTGAAGAAAAACAAAACTGAATTAAAACCCGGCGATCTTGTTAAAGTATTTTACAAGATTATAGAAGGAGATTCGGAAAGATTACAGGCATTTGAAGGGCATGTTCTTAGGATAAAAGGCAGAGGCGTAGGCGAAACCATTACAGTAAGAAAAATATCCTTCGGAGTCGGAGTTGAAAGGATATTCCTCTCTAATTCTCCGAGAATAGAAAGAATAGAAATTCTGAAACACGCCAGAGTGAGAAGAAGCCGTCTGTATTATTTAAGGAATCTTTCAGGGAAATCCGCCAGATTAAAAGAAATCGGCGCAAATGTTAAATCTTCTTCTGGCACGGCGCAGACTTCAGCGTCATAAAGTTAGTTATCGATTTTTCGCGTAGGAGTTATGAAAACATCGGATGCATTGTATCGCTTTGACGAGAACATCTGTCCGACAGGATATATCGCAGGCGTGGACGAGGCTGGTCGCGGCCCTCTTGCAGGGCCCGTGGTTTCCGCTGCTGTTATTCTTCGTCCCGGGACGAGAATACGCGGATTGAACGATTCCAAAAAACTCAGTCCATCTATCAGGAAAAAGATTTACGATACAATAGTCTCTTCCGCCCTTGATGTAAAATTCGATATAGTGGAGAATTCAGTAATAGACAGCATTAACATTCTCCGCGCCACTCTGCTTTCTATGAAGAATGCCGTTGAGCAATTGGTTGTGAAACCCTCTATTGTGCTTATTGACGGCAACAAATCCATAAAAACAAATTTCAAACAAAAAATTGTGATCAAAGGAGACGGGCTGAGCGCCGCTATAGCCGCGGCATCTGTAATAGCCAAGGTTACACGTGATATCATAATGGAAAAATATGACAAGGAATTTCCGCAGTACGGGTTTGCCTGTCATAAAGGTTACGGAACAGCCAAACATATAGAATCTCTTTCTATTTACGGGCCGTGCAGGATACATAGAATGAGTTTCAGGCCTGTTATGGATTACCGTTCTGCCGCAGATTCCTGAGAAAAAATTTGAATGAAAAAATCTTGCAATCTTGGAAGCGCCGGCGAATCTTTGGCTGCGGATTATCTTAGAAAAAACGGATACGAAATTCTTGAAAAGAATTTTAGAACCAGATTCGGGGAGATTGATATAATTGCCAAATACGGCGATACATATGTTTTTGTCGAAGTGAAAACAAGAAAAGGGAATGACTGTTACGGTGTCCCTCAACTCGCCGTGAATTTCAGCAAACAAAAACATCTTACTCTTGCGGCGCTGACGTATATAAAAAAAGAAGCGCTTAAATCCGATTATAGATTTGACGTCATAGCAATACTGAATAATAAGATAGAACATATACAAAACGCCTTTTCTCCGGAAGGATATACTTTATAAGAGAGGTGTCTGGGTTATGCTTGCTAAAGTTTATTCCGCCCTTGTTTACGGTATTCACGGCCATATAGTTACTGTAGAAGTCGATGTCTCAAGCGGGTTCCCTTCTTTTTCCATTGTAGGCCTTCCTGACACAGCGATAAAAGAATCCAGAGACAGAGTTGTGGCAGCCATAAAGAATTCCGGATTTGATTTCCCAACCAAAAAGGTTACAGTTAATCTTGCTCCTGCGGGACTGAAAAAAGAAGGAGCGATTTTCGACCTCCCGATTGCCGTTGGGATTTTGCTTGCCACAGAACAGATAAAACGCCTGACGAATTCCAAATATTGTCTTGTCGGAGAACTTTCTCTCGACGGCTCGATAAAAAAGGTCAAAGGCGTGTTGCCTATATCAATTAAATTATGCAAAGAACACTTTGACGGGATAATAGTTCCGGAAGAGAATAAACAGGAAGCCGCTATAGTTGACAGGTTGAATGTGTATCCAGCCGCAGATTTGAAATTCGCTATACAAAGGTTTACAGACGAAGTTTCCTGTGAACCTTTCAAGATAGATTTGATGAAATTATTTACGAATTCCTCAAATTATGATATGGATTTCAAAGATGTGAAGGGCCAGGCATTTGTAAAAAGAGCAGTTGAAATCGCCTGCGCTGGTTCGCACAACATACTTCTTATAGGATCCCCAGGCAGCGGCAAAACCATGCTGGCAAAAAGAATATCCACAGTTTTGCCGAATATGTCTTTAGACGAGGCAATAGAAACAACAAAGATACATTCCATAGCCGGATTAACTTCTTCAGATACCGCTTTAATAGCAACAAGGCCTTTTAGAAATCCGCATCATACTATTTCTGATGTCGCTCTTATCGGCGGCGGAGCGTATCCCCGTCCCGGAGAGGTGTCTCTTTCTCATAACGGCGTATTATTTCTCGACGAACTTCCCGAATTCCATAGAAACGTTCTTGAGGTTTTAAGGCAGCCTCTTGAAGACGGAGTTGTTACTATTTCTCGCGCAGCTTTATCTCTTACATATCCCGCAAGATTTATGCTTGTGGCTGCTATGAACCCGTGTCCGTGCGGATATTACGGGCATCCCACACGGGAGTGCAGTTGTACTCCTTTTGAAATTCAAAAATATATTTCCAAAATTTCAGGTCCTCTTATGGACAGGATAGATTTGCATATAAATGTTCCTGCTGTTAAATTCGAGGAACTTACTTCAGGCGTGTCTCCAGAATCTTCTTTAGACATTAGAAAAAGGGTTTCCCGTGCCCGTGAGATTCAAAAAAACAGATTCTGCGGAGAAAAACATATTTATGCCAACGCGCATATGGGTTCCAGGCACATAAAAAAATACTGCGATATAAACCCCGCCGGCAAAATGCTGTTAAAACACGCGATGGAAAAACTGGGGTTTTCGGCACGCGCTCACGACAGAATTCTTAAAGTCGCGCGCACTATCGCGGATATTTCCGGCGAAGGGGATATTCAAACAAGTCATATCGCCGAAGCGATACAGTATCGTTCTTTAGACCGGAATATTTAATTAAGTAGGGAGGAGGTAATACATGAATTTATTTAAAAATGCTTCTGCATTTGCTGCCGCGTTAATATTCTTGTGTTCCGTTTCTTTTGTCGGCTGCGGCAAAAGCGAGTTTAAAAAATGGAAGCAGCAGGGGATGTCTGCAGAAACATCTGAAGAGCAAATAGAATGTTTTACCAATGCCTTGGACAGCTGGACGGAAAAGGATGGCAACAGAGATAAGGCGATAGTTTATACCAAAAGGGGCAATGCTTATGCTGATATGGGGCATTTCGGAATGGCTTTGGGAGATTATACCACTGCTATCGCGATAGATCCTCGTTGCTCGGAAGCGTATAGCAAAAAAGCAAGTCTCGACGGCACCATAAGTAATCTTTCCACGAGCCAAGACTAATATGTTGTTAATCTTTAGCTAAGAGTCTGTCTTTTACCAGCCTACGCTTTGAAAGCCACGAGCTTCATTCCTTGCAGTAGATTGCTACGGATACCGGGCATGCGGGCAGAGTTTCACTGCTTGCCATCTTACTAAAACTATAAATTGGTACCGTGCGCATAAGCGCGGCAGGATTTTTGATTTGTTAAAATAATCTTAATAAACTCAAACAATATAAATTTAGATTTGAAGTTTTTGAAAAAGTTTATATAATATAAATAATAAATGTTTGTTTTTCGCAAAATTTCTGCATTTTATAAATTAGGAGGTCTTAAATATGGTTTACAATAAAAATATAAATTTGGTTTTTGTTGCTATTATGATTTTTCTTGTTGCTGGTTGCGCGAAGAAACCTGTTGTCAAACCCGAACCTGTGCAGGAACCTGTTGCAGTCGCTCCTCAGGTAGAGATAAGCACATCTGTGCCTGCGCTGACTGAACAGGAGCCGGAAGATTCTCTTATGGTTGAAGAACCGACTTTAAGAGGCAAGGAATATTTGCCGGTGCCGGAGCTTAAAACGATTTATTTCGGTTATGACGACGACAAACTTAGTAAATCCGAACGTAGTTCTTTATCGCAAAATGCCGAGTGGCTTAAGAATAATCCGGATATGGAGATTATTATAGAAGGGCACTGCGACGAGCGAGGCACTGTGGAATATAATCTCGCCCTGGGGGATCGCCGCGCTAAAGCAGTTAGAAAATATCTTATGTATTTGGGGATAAGCGGTTCCCGTATAGCGACTATTTCGTATGGGGAAGAAAAACCTGTGGAATTCGGGCATGACGAAACCGCATGGTCAAAAAACCGCCGCGCTGAAATTTTAGCAAGACAGACAGAAGAATAGGAATATAATAACTATGACAGGGATTAAAAATTATTTATATTTTATCTTTTTGCTGTGTATATCTATTAATCTGACCGGATGCCTTGCGACAAAAAAGGATATGATTGCCCTGCAAGAAGAAATAGCGAAGCTTAATTTATCCATACTTAACATCAAAGGTCAACTTGAAAATGTCGAAAAACAATTTTTTACGAAACAGGCGGGACTTGCCGCGGAAATCAGCAGTGTTCAACGAAATCAGGCGGATCTGTCCGTAGGTATGGAAGAACTTAACTGGAATATACGTTCTTTAAATTTACGGGTTGACGCTACCAATGAAAAATTTCAGGTTTTTGGAAGAAAATTAGACGACAACAGCGCGGATTTTACCAATAAACTTTCCATATTTTCCGAAAAGTTTACCAGAAAAATGGAGGAAATGAAACCTACGCCCACACAATTGTATGGCGCTGCGTACACGGATTATACCACCAAAAATTATGATCTTGCGATTGAAGGTTTTAAAGAATACCTTGCGGAATATTCTACCGGCATGCTGGCTCCGAATGCGCAATACTGGATGAGTATTTGTTATTATGAAAAGGGGGATATGAAATCCGCTTTGGAACAATTAGATGAATTTATGCATAAGTTTCTGGAATCTCCTTTAATGAAATCCGTAATGTTTAAAAAAGCAGGGATACTTGTTGAAACAGGAGAAAAAGAACTTGCTTTGCCCATATATGAAAATATTGTAAAAGATTATCCGGGAACCCCGGAAGCAAGCCAGGCAGCCGAATTTCTGCCCAAACCGGAACCGGCAGCCGAACCTGAACCTAAAAAGGTTTCACCGCAAGCGCAACCCAAACAGCCCAAACGGCAGGCTCCACAAAAATGACGGATTTGAAAACAGGATTTTTATTATCTTTTTGTCTGCATTTTCTTCTTGCTTTTATCTTTTCAATAAATTATTATCCGGCAAAAAAAATACATTATATCCCGATACAGTTGATAAGTTATAAAGCGCCAGAGCCGGCGTCTAAGGATATTATTTCTCCTTCTCAATCCGCAAAAAAGGTTGTAAAAAAAGAGAGCGTAGAGCCGCAGCAGAAACCTGCGAAACAGGAAAAGAAAATCCCCGCGGTTTCCCGTCCGGAAACTTCTCCTCAAAAGTTGGTAAAAAAAATAGAACCTGAAAAGGTAACAGGCCATACTGAACCTATAACGAAAAAAAAAGAGATCGTGTCTTCATGCCCTTCCGGTATGGGCATCTCTTTGGAAAATCAGGATTTCCCGTATTCCGGATATGTCAATATGCTTAGAAACAAGGTAGCGGATAAGTGGTCGCCGGCTGCCAACGCTTATGCCGGAAGCAGAAAAGTGCTTGTTTATTTCAGGATATTAAGAGACGGGTCCGTGCGGGAGATATTAGTTAAAGAAACATCCGGTGTATCCTATATAGACAGATCCGCTGTAAGAGCGATAAAAAATTCTTCTCCGTTTCCGCCGTTGCCAGCCGGTTTTGTAGAAGATAAATTAGGCGTATATTTTATGTTTGAACTTGCTGGAGGATAAATTGAAATCTTTTACCACTGTTTTATTTATTTTGATTTTTTGTCCGTTATTTTTTCTCGGAGGAGTGGATGTCTACGTTGAATTAAAATCCGTAGGCAAAAAAATGAGCATCGCAATTGAGGATATAACGGCAGGTAAAACTGAATACGGTGTTGTTGATATAATTTCCAACGACTTGGAATTTTCCGGATTGTTTGATGTGTTTCCCGATTCTTTTACGCCCTGTATTTCCAAAGAATTTGATTTTACACGACAGGATAAAGTTACTGCGGAGATGAACGGCATAGAAACAGTGGTTAAGGTATCTATTTCAGTGAAGGAAAATCAGATGACTGCTGTGTGCTATTGCTGGGATGTGATTTCAGCGAAAAAGATATTTGATAAAACGTATAAAGCAAAAATTTCAGGGCAAAGAAATCTTGCGCATTCGATATCTGAAGACATTATCCAATACCTGACAGGCAGGAAGGTGGCTATGAATTCGAAAATAGCTTTTGCGGTGCAGTCCCGTTCAGGAAAGGAGATATGGTGTTCAGATTATGACGGAGGGAATCCGCGCAGGATAATTTCGCAGGGTTCAATTTCGATGTTGCCGAAATTTTCCGTTTCCGGAGAATCCGTTTATTATACAACGTATAAGGACGGGAATCCAGATTTATTTAAGTATGATTTTAAAACTTCAAAATCCGTTCCAGTGCTCATATACCAGGGCATTAATATAGCCTGTTCTTTTTCCCAGGACGGCAAACATTTTATCGCAGCGCTTTCTAAAACAGGGGATACGGAACTTTATCTTTGCTCGGTATCCGGAAAGATTATTAAAAGGCTTACATTTTCTACCGGGATAGACGTAGGCGCATCTTTTGCTCCGAATTCGCGGGAGTTCGTTTTTGTTTCAAACAGATCCGGCAATCCCAATTTGTTTATAATGGATATAGACGGGGGGAATCTTCGCCGTATTACATCCGGAGGATACAATGATTCTCCCTGCTGGTCGCCGGTAGGAGATAAGATAGTTTATTCCAAAAAAACCGGAAATATTTTTGATATATATGTGTTTGATGTGACAACTTTCGAAGAGAAACGTCTTACCTATTCCGCGGGATCAAATGAAAACCCCTATTATTCTCCGGACGGCAGACATATTGTGTTTTCAAGCAATCGCAGAGGCGTATGGGAAATATATGTTATGCCTCAAGACGGTTCGGAACAAATCCCTGTAAAGGGTTTGCCTAAGAATTCAACAACTCCGGTCTGGTCCCGTTAATTCCTGTTTGTCCGGATATGTTGTCGTCAGGCAACGGATTATTATTAAACCTTATGTTCCGTATTTTCCATATACTGGAGATAAACATAAGAAATCTTTCCAGCAGTTATTAATTTCCTTAATGGATAATTTCAAGGAATTATGAATAAACCGTAGTTCTCATATATCAATCTGTTGACAGAATTTATCTTTTTTTGATATAATATAAAAAATGAAACTATTGATAATAAAAAAAATATTCGTTATTATTCTGCTGAGTTCCGTAGTTGCGATTTCTTCCGGCAATACACTGAAAGATATTTACCAGTCAGGAGTAGAACAATTCCAACAAGGCCGGTTCCGCGAAGCTGCCGACTCGTTTACAGTTGTTTTGTCTTCATCTCCGAAAGTCAAACCCGGGAAAGACATCGTTATAGGTGCTCGCATTTACAGGGCTGATGCTATGCTTGAACTTCTGGAACTTGATGGCGCACTTAAGGAATATAGATACATACTGAATAATTATCCGAAATCCTCAGAGACAATGCGTGCCAGATTCGGCATAGGGCTTGTGTATTACAAAAAGAATTTATATCAACAAACAAGAGAATATTTGCTTAATTTCATAAAAATGTATCCTAATTCAAAATACGCGGATGATGCTCAGTATTGGGTGGGGATGCTGCATTTCAAAAACAAAAATTATAAGAAATCCGTAATCGCGTTTAACGCTGCGGTCAATAATTATCCCAAATCTGTATTAAGGCCCGAAAGTCTTTTGCGTTTGGGAGATTCTTATTTCAATCTAAAAAAATATTCTTCTGCGAGAACGCAATATCGCAAAGTCGTTTCTCAATATCCCAAAAATAAAAATGCGGAATTTGCGCTTTATAACATAGGACGCACATATGATGCCGAAGGAGCAGTTGCTTCCGCAGTGTCAATATACACAAAATTTTCCGAGCAATATCCTTCTTCGTTTTTGTCCCCTGAGATTATGTATAAGATAGCGAAACATTTTTCGGAACAAAAAAATTATTCGCGCGCTGGAGAGTATTACAAAAAAATCTATACTGATTTTCCGGACAATGATCTTGCGGAAATCTCTTCTTTTCTTTATGCGAAAACCGTTTATGACGCTGGCAATAAAAAAGAAGCAGCGGATTTATTTAAAAATTTTGTTACTATATATTCCAACGAAAGCAAATATTATTATCACGCGGTTTTTTATACGGGAAATTGTTTTATGGACATCGGAGAATATAAGAACGCGGCTGTTATTTACGAAGAGGTATTGAAGGATGACGCCATAGACGGAGAATTGCTCGCGGTCATGTTGTATAATTGCGGGTATTGTTATGAACGTTCCGGTCAGGCGCTAAAATCTGAAAAGTTATATAATGAAATTCTTTACAGGTATCCAAAATCTATCGGAGCGGGAAAGATTTATTTAAAACGGGGGCTTGTGTTTGAAAAAGAGGGCGATATAAAAGCTGCGATAGAAAATTATGATATGGCAGCCACAATTTCAAAAAATCGCACCATATATAAAGACGATCTTTTGTTTCAAAATATAGAAAACGGAATAGGTGCGGAGGCTCAAAAACGCGTTGCTGATTGCTATTTTAAACAGAAGATGTATAAAGAAGCCGCGCGGGAATATCTTAAGGTAGTATATCTTTTCAGCGATTCGACTTTTGTGGCTGAGGCATATTATATGGCAGGTATTTCAGCGGAAGAGATTGGATTATCTAAAGAAGCCAAAGGCCATTATGAAGTTGTCAAGAAAAGATATCCAGGCACAACTTGGGCAGAACAAAGCATAGAAAAACTTAAAAATTATTCCAAACGTTAGGGGGAAAGCAAATGAAAAATATTCTTATTAAAAATGCCAGGCTTGTAGTTCAAATGGATAACAAAAGAAATAAAATTGCCGGAGGAAACATCTACATAGAAAACGGCGAAATAAAATTCGTCGGGACCGGTATGCCGGAAGAAATTAAAAAAAATAATAATAACTGCGAAATTATAGATGCGTCAAGATGTGTGGCATTACCGGGGTTCGTAAATACACATCATCATCTTTATCAGACGCTTTATAGAAACATACGGGAAGTTCAAGACGCGGAATTATTCGACTGGCTTACCTATTTATATACTGTCTGGAGAAATGTCAATCCTGAAGCGGTATACACATCTGCGTTGGTGGGACTCGGAGAACTTTTGCTTACTGGATGCACAACATCCACAGATCAATTTTATGTGTTTCCTAAAAATCAGCCTGGGGATTTATTAGATTACGAAATAAAAGCAGCGGAAGAATTGGGCATACGGTTTCATCCGACGCGCGGTTCTATGTCTCGGGGCAAGTCAAAGGGAGGGTTGCCTCCGGATGATGTGGTTCAAACTGAAGAGGAAATTTTAAAGGACTGCGAAAGAGTTATAAAAAAGTATCATAATCCGGACAAATTTTCAATGTGCCGCATAGCCCTTTCTCCGTGTTCTCCGTTTTCAGTTACCACAGGGTTGTTGAAAGATACTGTGGCAATGGCGCGCAAACACAGGATAAGATGCCATACCCACATAGCGGAGACCCTCGACGAAGAAAAGTACTGTCTTGAATTGCACAATATGAGGCCTGTCGCGTATATGGAAAAGGTGGGATGGCTGGGCGATGATATTTGGTTCGCGCATTGCATTCATCTTAATGATGACGAAATAAAACTTATGGGAATGTCTAAAACTGGAGTTGCGCACTGCCCTGTTTCCAATCTGCGTCTCGGAAGCGGTATCGCTCCCGTTAGAAAGATGATAGAAAACGGCGTACCTGTAAGTCTTGCGGTTGACGGCGCCGCCTCCAATGATTCTTCGAATATGATGAGAGAGTTAAAGACATGTCTTTTGGTTCATAGAATAAAATCCGGTATAAGTTCAATGCCAGCGGAGGACGTTTTATGGATGGCTACGCGCGGTGGCGCATCTGTCCTTGGAAGAAATGACATAGGTTCCATAGAGCCTGGCAAAGCAGCAGATATAGTATTGTATGATATAGAAAAACTCGGATATGCCGGCAGTGTTCATGATATTTTAGCGTCAATTCTTTTTTGCGGCGATTCCGATATAGTTGAAACATCAATAGTAAACGGAAAGATAGTGGTAAAAAACGGAAGATTAAACGGATTGGATGAACATGAACTTTATATGAAGGCGAATAAGATTGCTGTTGAAATAGCAAAGTCTAAGTAATGTATTAGAATGCCTTAAATGGCTGTTAAAAAAAGGACTCTGTAGCACAGCGGAGATACTTCGATTAGTGCGACAATAGGAAAGAGATGTCATAAGAAAACGCAGTCAATCTGGGTTTAAATGTTATAGATGGTTGTCAGTTCGGAAATCGGTGCTGTCATTCTGATCCCTATGACTTGAATCCTGGGAAGGATATCGCAGCTGTCGTTATTCTTATTTAGCAAAATAAGAAATTTCGTATTTTTTCGGGGAGACAAATATTATACTGTTTTCTCTCTGCCAACGCAATAGAGTATTAACAACTTTTTCAATACACGTAATATACAAAATAATGAAAAAGGAAAATAAATATACGGAAGTTATAAATATTACAGAAGCAAGAGATAACCTGCCGAAACTTGTGTCTTCTCTGGGAACCGTCGGCGGCATTATTATTACGCGCGATTACAGCCCTGTCGCGGTATTAAAAAAGTATGATAAAAGTTTTCGTTCCACCGTCAGAAAAAGATTGCCGGCGCTTATGGTCCTCGGCGCAAGGCCATGTATCAGAGATGTGGCGTTGAAAACCATAAAAAATATTAACAATATTCCTGCCGGATTATTTTCTAAAATAATATTTATTTATGGCGATAAAACCCGAAAATATCGCGGAAGTTTCACAGCGAAAGATGTAAGGACAGTTTATAGCAATAAATCGAAACTGCCTATTATCACTTCTGTAAAAAGCGCTTTGACTGCTTTGTCCGCGGATGATCCGTGTTTTATGGTCACTTTCCTTTCCGCCCCTATAGAAAGTAAAAAAATAGTTCTTATGGCTGATTTTGCCGGGCGATTCAGAGGGAATATATTGATAGGTAAGATACTCGGGGAACCGGTTCATCCAGTGGTTTTCCCGGGAAAATATAAAAAGATTTTTATCGGGATTAGAAAAGAATTGGGTATTCCTTACATAATAAAAAAATTCAAAAACAATGTGAAGTATGTAGATATAGATTAAAAAAATTATACAGTTCGGCAAATGCTGATGCCAAATCGCTTATAATTCACATCAACCTAATATGTTTTTTCTGTGTCTTTATAATTCCAGTATAGACTTTTTATTTCGTTTAAACAGGTTATATTGCACTTTTGAAGCGCGGCATTTGGCGACGAGGAATTGGCTCCTCCTCTGATACAGTAAGGTAGCATCACGCGTATGTTTGGTATGGATGTGGAACCTACGACATGGATATCGTAGTTGAAAAATATCGGGCTTAGCGGCACTGATGCTCCAAGCAAAACTCGGATTTTTGCATTTGATGTTCGTTTTATAGCTTCAAAAAAAGTTCCGTTTAAAAGAGTTAATCCTGTTATAAAAACCAACTCGGATTTTTTAAGTATATTGATTGAATAATTCCAGTGTATGTCGCCTTCCTGCGGAGAAAATTCGATTATATTTACAGGGTATCCTTTCGTGCGCCATTTTTCCGCTTCATAAAAATGGCCGATGAAAGAGGTTGTCATGTTTTTTGCGAGAATCGCAAACGGCGCTATGGAATTTACAGGCAGTATTTCTCTCTTGTCGGGTTCAGGAAGCGCGCTGCTGAGACATGCCCATCCTGTAGCGAGTTCTACCGGATTTTCCGATGACAAAAGTTTCGGCAGTATATCAGTTACAGGCCGGTTCAACGAATGGTAAATATTGGTAAAAAAGAGGAGTTGTTCTTTCGATAGAAAATTCTGCATTCCGCGGATATAGTCGCACATGCCGTAATGTGTGGACTTCGCCACAATCCAATCTCTGAAAACATAAATATTTTCCAGTTTGGCATTGGACTTTTTTGCGCCGGTCAATAGTGCGTTGATAATTAAATTAATCATTGTTTATGGAAATGTCTAATAAATTGCCGGAATGAAAATTACAAGATGTTTCTTTCAATATAATTATACTATAAAAACAGAATTTGTCAATTTTTCGCGGAACTTAAGCTGATATGCGGCATACTTTGGAATTTATATTTTTTCTTTAATTATTGTTTTGAAGCGTTCTTTATAAATATATTTTAAGTATTGCATCATTGTTCTCCTGTCCATAATGTAGTCTTTATTTCCATAGTTACATTATATATGATTTGACGATTGCCTAATTAGGCCGCATTTTAGATAATTTGATACGAAACTTGCTTTTTTTGTATTATTTTATATAATGTCTCGCATTATGAAAATTCTTGTTACCGGAGGGACCGGTTTTCTTGGCAGCCATCTTGTAGAATTACTTGTTAAAAAAGATATTCAGGTAAAATGTCTTGTGCGAGATACTATTAATTTGAAATGGCTGAAAGGAATGCCGGTTGAATTATTTAGAGGTGATTGTTCGGAATCTGATAGCCTTGGTCTTGCAGTTTCAGGTGTGGATTATGTTTTTCATCTTGCAGGTCTTGTAAGAGCCGTAAGGCAGGAGGATTTGTATAATGCAAATGTAATAGGGACAAGAAATCTATTGGAAGCCATTGTTTCGAAAAACCCCAGTATCAAAAAATTTATATATGTTTCTTCCCAGGCTGCTTCCGGTCCAGCTCCGTTTGACGGAGTGTTAACTGAAAATTCCGATGCAGCGCCTGTGTCGAATTACGGTTATTCTAAACTTCTTGGAGAATACGAAGTAATGAAATTCAAAGACAAGTTTCCTGTAACTATTTTGCGGCCACCCGCCATTTACGGTCCAAGAGATAAAGATATTTTTATGTTTTTCAAAGCGGCCCATTCGGGGTTGTTGCCTGTTCCTGCTGTGGACAAAATATTGAATATCAGTTATGCCGGGGATATCGCTAACGCAGTCTTTTCTGCGTCGGAAACCTCCGCTACAGACGGGAATACATATTTTATAGGTGATGATGCTCCTGTGCTCTTTTCCGGTTTCTGCCGGCTTCTTGCTCAAATCATCAATAAAAAGGCAAAAATCGTAAAAGTGCCTGAATGGGGTGTTTGGTTGTCGGCGTTACTCGGCGAATTTGTTCAAAATGCCACGCGAAAACCATCGCTAAGTTCACTGGATAAATATCGCGAGTTGAAACAAACCAGATGGCTTTTCAGCTCGGCAAAAGCGAAAAGCGATTTCGGATATAAAACTGAAGTTTCGCTTGAAGCTGGCATAAAGAACACATATGAATGGTATGTGAAAAACGGCTGGCTTAAACGGAAACAATAAAATATTTTTTAAAATTTAATTGTCTAAACAGTAGAAAGAGACGGGAGTATCTAATGAAAAAGTATAATGTGGCGATTGTCGGCGCTACCGGCGCCGTAGGTGTGGAAATGGTTAAGATGATTGAAATCAGGGATTTTCCTGTGGAAAATCTTTATCTATTTGCTTCAGGCCGCACCGCCGGCAAAAAAATAAAATTTAAGAATAAGGAAATAACTGTAGAAGATATAACCGCGATAAAGGATTTCTCTGTTTTAAAATCTAAGTACGGACTTGATATGGCGCTTTTTTCAGCAGGCGGTTCAGTGTCAAAAGATCTTGCTCCTAAATTTGCTGCGCAGGGCGTTTTTGTGATAGACAATTCATCCGCATTCAGAATGGAAAAAGATATTCCTCTTATCGTTCCTGAAGTCAATCCGGACGCTGTCCGCAAGGACACAAAAATAATCGCGAATCCTAATTGTTCCACCATACAAATGGTTGTCGCTTTAAAACCGCTTCATGACGCCGCGAAAATAAAAAGGGTTATTGTTTCTACTTATCAGGCTGTTTCCGGCGCCGGCGGCCGGGCATTGGATGAATTTGCGAATCAGGTTATGTCCTGGTCTAAAGGCGAGCCCATTCCGGAACCCGTAAAACTTCCTCACAGGATTGCTTTTAATGTTATACCGCAGATAGATGTTTTTGTCGACAATGGTTATACAAAAGAAGAAATGAAAATGGTAAATGAAACAAGAAAGATTTTTTCCGACGATACAATAAAGATATCTTCGTTTTGCGTGCGTGTTCCTGTTCTCAGAGGCCATTCAGAAGCAGTCTGGATAGAAACTCAGGAGAAACTGACTGTTCAGGATGCCAAAGATATTCTTGAAAATGCCGAAGGGATAGTTCTTATGGATGATCCCGCGTCCGGCAAATATCCTATGCCAATAAATACTTCCGAAAGTCAAACCACTTATGTCGGTCGTATCAGGGAAGATATTTCGACGGAAAACGGTATTGTAATGTGGATAGTGTCAGACAACCTTTTGAAAGGCGCTGCTCTTAATGCGGTTCAAATAGCAGAGCTCCTGATTTCAAAGAAAATTTTATAATTGACAAAAACTTTAAGGTTTTGTATAATTAATATTTAAAATATAGAGTTAAAAGAAGTATATTATAAATCATCTGCTGGATGAAGGGGTTTACAAAATGGTTACAAGAAATTTTTATCTTATAGACGGCAATGAAAAAGTTTTAGGCAGATTGGCGACATTTGCCGCGGGTTTGTTGCAGGGAAAAGGGAAAGCTGAATACGCTCCTCACAAGGATATCGGCGATTTTATTATAGTAAAAAATGCGTCAAAAATAAGATTGACCGGTAAAAAACTGGATCAAAAGATTGATTTCAGGCATTCCGGTTATCCGAGAGGAGACAAATATATGCTATATAAAGATCTTATTGTTGACAATCCTGAAAAAATGGTTAGATTGGCGATAAGCGGGATGTTACCCAAAAACCGTTTAAGAGCTGTTATGTTGAGACGGTTGAAAGTATTTAAAAACGACGCGCCGCAAATGGAGGCAAAATGTCAGAAAATAGAAATAAAGAAATAACTTCGGTAGGCAGAAGAAAAACGGCTACGGCAAGAATTATATTGTCTTCCGGCACCGGCAAAATGCTGATAAACGGCCGTTTGCCTGAAACGTATTTCTCCGGTGTTCCGAGATTTCAGGAAAATATTATAGCTCCCTTTCTTGCTATTAACGGATTGAAACAGTATGATATAAAAGCGATTGTTACGGGCGGCGGCATTATGGCCCAATCCGAAGCAATCAGACACGGCATATCGCGCGCGCTTTCTTCGCTTGATGTAGGTTTTAAATCCGCTTTAAAGAAAAAAGGTTATCTTACAAGAGATGCAAGAGCAGTAGAACGCAAAAAACCCGGTAAAGCGAAAGCAAGAAAAAGCTTCCAGTGGACCAAAAGATAATTCCATTGTCATTTTGTTGTGGTTTTTGAGCCCGAGCGGCTTTTCTTTTTCAAATTAAAATATGAAACAAAGAAAAGTAAGTTACTTTTTAGGGGCATTGGCAGTCATTGGTGTATTATATCTGAATTTTTTGCAGGATGCTTTCTTTGTATTGGAAAACAAGTCATACGATGTGCGGCTCAAACTGCGCGGAGTAAAAAAAAATTCGGGAATAAAAGATATAATAATTGTTTCCATTGACGAGGACAGTTTAGATCATCTTGGCAGGTGGCCATGGGACCGTTCCATTCATGCTAAACTTGTCGATATACTTACCAAAGACGGCGCAAAAGTTATACTTTTCGATATTTTGTTTCTTGAAAGAAGCAATCCGAACAGCGATAATAAATTAATTCTTGCAACCCAAAAATCAGGAAGAGTAATAAATGAAACGCTTTTTGAGTTTGAGGGTACTTCTGTTATAAAACAAAAAGCCCCTTTGCCTGGATTAGTGAAGCATTCATTAATGCTTGGCGCTCCAAATGTGTTTCCTGAATTGGATGGTGTTCTGCGTAGGGTTAAGCCCACATTTTTTTATGAGAACAAGTTTTATCCGCATGTTTCTCTTGCTGTGGCTTCCGCATATTTGAATAAGCCGTGGGAGGAAATGCTCGGCAACATTCCGGTTAATGATCTTGGCGAGATGATTGTTAATTATTGCGGGCCTTTCGGCACTTTCGAATATAAGCCCTATTATAAAATTCTTGCCGGAGATTTTGAAAAAAAATATTTTCGAGATAAAATAGTTTTGGTGGGTTACGCAGCTGCAGGACTTGGCGACAGACATGTTACCCCGCTTTCACATATAACGCCAGGAATAGAAACCATAGCCAACAACATATACACAATCGTGCATTCCGATTACATATATTATTCTAAATGGTATGTAAGATTATTTTCTATATTAATCGTAGGCATTGCGATGCTCTTTTTCCTTCCTCGTCTTAACGCGTTGAAATCCACCTTGTTTGCCGCGAGTCTTCTTATTATATGGACCGGTGCGGCATATTATTTCTTTGTTACCAGACAGGTATGGGTTGAATATGTTCCCACAACAACTCTAATAATTGTTTCTTACATTTCAATAACTTCATGGAGATTTGTTACCGAAGAAAAAGAGAAACGTTGGCTTAAAAAAGCATTTGGCCAGTATTTGTCTCCTGCTGTTATCAATGAAATAATCAAAAATCCGCAGGCATTGTCTCTCGGAGGCAAAAGGCAGGAATTGACTGTTCTTTTTTCCGACATAAGAGGATTTACAACCATTTCAGAAGCATCTACTCCGGAAAACGTTGTTTCTCTTTTAAATGAATATCTTACAAAAATGACTGAAGTGGTTTTCCGTCAGGAAGGCACTTTGGACAAATTTATAGGGGATGCTGTAATGGCTTTTTGGAATGCCCCTATTCCTCAGTCCGATCATGCTAAAAAAGCGGTTTTTTGCGCTATTGAAATGATGGAAGAATTGGAAAAATTAAAAAAGAAATGGACCAGTGAAGGCAAAGTGGTTATTGACATAGGAATCGGCGTTAATACCGGAGAAATGGTTGTCGGAAATCTCGGTTCCGTGGAAAGAATGGACTATACAGTTATAGGAGATAATGTCAATCTTGCGTCGCGGCTTGAAGGTTTGAATAAGGAATATAAAACTCATATCATTATTTCGGAATTCACATATAATTATGTCAAGGATTTTGTCGTTGCCAGATCCCTCGGTGCGGCAAAGGTTAAGGGCAAGGCAAAAGCAGTTGAAATCTATGCAGTGGAAGGAAGGAAATAAGTGTATTTTTTTTGGAATCTGTTGCTGGCTCATTTGCTTGCCGATTTTACTTTTCAAACCGACAGAATTGCCAAATGGAAAAGGGAAAATATTTCCGGAGTCTTTTTTCATGTGCTGATTTTTCTGTTTTTCGCTGTTGTCGTCAATTACCAATATCTTCCGCGCAGAGATTTTGCGTTGGCTTTATTATTGCTGGGAATAACACACGTGGTAGAAGACCAATGGAGAGTTATAAGCGTTACCAAATACCATTCTCACGATAATATATTTCTTTTCTTATATGACCAGTTGGTTCACATACTGCTTATTTTTATACTTGCGCCTGCTGATCCTCCATATGTTACCACGGAAAAATGGATTTATATTCTGCTGATCGGGATCATAGTAACTCATTTTGCGATGATTTTTATATATTTTCTTAAAAAACTGTTTGATGAAAAAACATTATTTATAAGTAAAGAAAAATATCACGGGATAGTTGAACGGCTATTGATTTTCGGATGTTTTATCATACCAGGTAACTGGTTTTGGTTAGGTATTGTTACCATTGTTATGCTTGTAATAGTCGAACGCAGATTTATACGAAGATTTAAAAAAGACCTTGATTTTTCCGTGTTCAATATAGTCGCCTCAAATATTATTGCGGTACCTTGCGCAATTCTTGCAAGGCAAATCTGGCTGATGTAATATAAGGCGTATTTGATTTTCAGTTGATGTATTCTTTATTCCGGCGGTTTCTTCCCCTTTGTTTCCAAAAAAAATAATATTCTTTTTTTTTATTCGTTTTTTTTACAATCGAAATTATATTTAAATCATTTATAAGCCATTTTCCGTGTCAAATCAGGATATGTTTCGCAGGCATTATATCTCTTTTTTATTTTTTGCGGGCATATTTTCTTTGCGTGTTTTAATGAGTTTATGATTGACAACACAGGTAAAACTGTTTATAATTAATTATACAAAGACATAATTCATTTTGTTCTTAATAAAGGGAAAAAAAGCCATTCTTAATCCAACAATAATCTATGAAAAAAAACCAAAGCGGATCAGCTATCACTATATTAATGATGATGTTTATTGTTATAAGTATTATTAGTTTTACCGGATACCAATTGATAACAACTGCTTACAAAGATGTAAAATACCAGCAAAACTGGGTTTTACAGGCGGGGAATGCTGCCCGCGCCGGTCTTGTTGACGCTATTTCATGGTTCAGACGCCAACCGAATCAACCTGTCAAAAGCGGTATTCCTCCTATTACATATTCATGGGTTGACGGTGCATTTGATCCTCATTTTTCAACGGATCCCGTTCATAGCGATACAATAGATCAAAGCATAGGTATAGTGAAAGAGTATCAGTTGTCTGAAGACAATCTGATTTGGTGCAGATATGAGGTTAAAAGACAATCAGATACAGCGATATTCGCTTATGATCCTGAATCTGTTCACGATATTTCCGGAGAACGGCTGCACACTGGCGATCCAGAAGAGGGTAACGGTTCAGGAATAGTCTGGTATATATCCAGTACCGGTTATATATTCAGGAAACGCAGCGCTTTGTCGCCCTTTGATATTTCGCCTAATGAAATTGTCGCAAAAACACGGTGTTCTACGGAAATAAGAAGAATAAAACTTCAACCGCCAGGACAATGCGCGTACATAGTGGATAATGGAGGCACGAGCAGCAACAGAAAGGTAAGAATATACGCAAATGGTCGCATCTCAGGGTCCGGATATGTCGGTTGCGGAAGAAGAAGCGGTTCAGCTCCGCGAATCGAAACAGGCGCGTCTGTTACAGGCAATCCCGCGACTATTACCGGACTTAACAGTCCTACTGTGGAGTATGTTTTTGGAGTAACATCTGAAGAGTTGAAAACATTGTCGGACTATGCAGTGGATACTACCGCGACATTGCCTTTGTCTCTTCCTGATATGTCTCTTATTTATGTCAACGGGGATGCTGTTTTTGATTCTTCCAAACCTTTAAAAGCAAGCGGGATATTGTTCGTAAACGGCGATCTCACGATAAGTAACGGCTCAAATAGTTATTACAGTGGGTTAATTTATGTTACAGGGAAAGCATACATATATCCTCCGTGTCTTATAAGCGGGTGTATTATTGCTTTTAACGGATTGACTCTTTCGCAAACAGGCGCCACAGATATAGCTGAGATCAATTATGATGTCGGGATATTAAATTCCGTGAAACAGCAGATATGTCAATACAGAGAAAATAAATCTTTATATCGTATTTATTCTGGTATTCCGGGAATGTGATTATGAAAACAAACAACAGGGGATTTACTTTAATAGAGGTAATAATAACTGTAACCATATTGGCATTGCTGGTTATTCCGATTATTTCAATACATTCATATATGAGCCGTCATTCCGTTGTTATAAAAGAAAAAATCTTTACTACTCAAAAGGCACTGCAGATGATGGAAGAACTTCGCGGCTTGGTTGCAGGCACCGAAAAGAAACAAATAGATGTTCTTGACGATTATGACGATGGCGTGGTATTTAAAAATAATTTAACTACTGATAGAAATGTTGTTTCACCTGACGCTTCGCCAAGCGACAATGTTTTTACAGACGGCAAGTGGAAATATGTGAGAAGGATATCGGTGATAAAGATGCCTGAAGAGCCATTTTCCAGAAAGGTTTATATAAGGGTGTATAAAAATACAGGGCAGAACCCGGAAAAACTTGCGGAAACTGTAAGCGTTCTCAAAACTATAGTTATGACTTATTCTCCGATACAGGTGGCGGATTTGTTCATTATAGCGATAGAGAATGTTCCCGGTTGGTGGTCGTCTTTATCTTTGATGCGGCCGATTATGGAAAGTATTCTGCAGGATCTTCAGACAAGATGTCCGAATCTTGAGATACGCGTCCATTGGATAACCCGGCTCGCGTTCGGAAGGGATTCGCAATATGTTCCGTATATAAACGATTCGTCTTATACCAATGATGTTTCTATGCCCTATGTGTATTTTTATCCCGGACGAATGAGGAAATCCGACGGTGCTGATTTCCTTTTTTACGATTCCGATCTTTTTCAAAGCAGAATCAATCTGGATGATTCAATCAAGGAGAATAGCAGTTATCCGCTGGCGGATATGTACAATCATGCAGTAAGATATCCGGACGAAGAACGGCTCTATAACGAGGCAGTGGCAGCTGCGAATTCCAAAGGTATGTCTCCGCCGGAAATAAGTTTGAGAATGCTTATTGAAAAGATGAATTCCTCGTCTCAGGTTTATAACAATATAATACTTATGAATCTTCACGGAGAATTGCTGCCTTTGCCTCCTATGAGAAATTATTCTGACGCCGCAAAAGATCCTGAGAATTATCCATACGTAAGGGTTGTTTCTCATCCGGAAAGAATTCAGTATAATTCCGGCGATGCTGTTAAACTTCGCGTATATCCCTATGTTACGGAACCGTCTCTTTTTTCTTCTACTTCTGCTTTGCAGACTTTGTCGGTTTATTTACCTAATGATTATATTCTTCCGGGTCAAACTGTAGTTGAAAAGATAAATGGTAATGAAAACCATGATTATGAAAGAGTTACCGTGCTTGCCGGAACTGATACATATAATATTTCTTATCCTGCTGCAGGTGGAACTTTATTTACATTTTATGATAATCCTTTAAGACACGCTCCTAACGGGAATAAAGGTCTTCCGTTGGATAAATGGTTGTATGGTATGGAGTATATTCCGTGCCCGGTTCATCCTGCTGGAACTCCGGAATTTACTTACGACCTGACCAATAATAATGCGAACAATCCAAAAAACACTGCCAGGTGGATAATAACTTTTACCGCTGGAATTTTAGCGGACGGTATTCATACTATAGAGACAAGAATAGGAGAGGATATAACTGCTGGCGCTTTATCCAATAAACCGAGCAATCTTTCGCGCACATATACATGGGTGGGTGTTACTCCTCCGGTTACTGAGCAGTATCAGTTTATGGGTGATCCGCGGCATATGCCTTATAAAGATGTAAAGAAAACAGATCCGCCGAACCCTAAGGAACAGTATAATTGGTATTTTACTGATATAAATGAAGGAGATTATAAGGGATTTACTGAGGCGAGCAACGGTTGGGGCGATGACGGGGTTGATATTGATATACCAAGATTTTATCAAATGATTCGGCAGGGCTTGATGAATACTCAGGCAGTCTGGTCAGCTATGAATGGCTTTAGTTTTTATTATTACGGAATAGGCGGAGAATTCGGCTCAGATATGGAGCCTCTGCCTTACGGCATACCGTTTCGCAAGATGCCATGGAGCGCTACAGGAGAAACGAGTTTTTTATATGTGGACGAAATACTTCCCTATTGCAACGGCAGTCCGAATGTGACTTACAATAAAGTAGTAGCGCGCACAGATAATTCCTGGTACGCGAAATACTGGCTTGGCGAATTGTATCCTGATTATGATTATTCCGTATGGAAAAGCACTGGCAATCTGCCAACCGGCGTTGGAAGATATTACAGAACAAATCACGATACATTTACTTCATTCGGAAGAAACAGGACCAGAAGAACAGGTTCAAAGGGATGCTCCTCTTTCTTTAATGGAGGTTATTCCAGTAACAGGTGTTTTAAACATATATCTTCCGACTCCAGTTTCGGTGCCATAACTTCTCTCGGCAATAATATTGCTTCGATGTTTAATTTTCCTCTCTTATCGTCGATAAGTGCGCCCCGTCCGTTTTCATTAAATTATTCGGGAGATTATCCCACGGAATGGAACGAATCCGAATATAGTGCTCTTAGAACCGTATTGTCTATACCTCAAATAGATTTGAATGAAAGAATATTTTACGATTCCAATTACAGTCCCTTTTCTTACGATGCGTGTTCAACTGTAAAAATGACAAAAGATACAGACACCGCGTATATAGCGGTATCCGGCTTGGCTACACAAGCTAATTTCGGCACTGCGCAAATAGGCAAACTTGTGTTGGTAACATTGTTAAGGAGTTTTATGGACGGAGGGCTTTATTCCGGACAGGACAAAATATCTCAAATACCGTATGTGGATCTAAAAAAGCCGTTGATATCCGATACCTTTGATAATCCGTTAACGATTAATATTAATTGGGATGTCGTATGGAAGCGTTGGGATCTGGAAAAATATACTGAAGAGTATCCGGATGATTATGTTGAAACCACCCCGTTGGTGTATGCTGTTAAGTATTCCAACGATAACGGGAAGTCATGGTATTATTGTTTGGATGACACCCCTACATCAGCGGGAAAGAAAGATTATCCCATGTATACAACTACTTCTACGGATTATTATTGGACCGTATCCTCAAAGCCTGCCGGCACTTATCTTATAAGAATAGAGTGCTACAGACGGGATATAGATCTCCATTACGGTTATGATCAGATTCAGGTCAATATAAGAAAATGATAAATATGAAAAAAAGAACAAATGGTTTTACGCTTGTGGAATTGATAGTTGCCATTACTATAATGGCTATAATAACGCCTGTTATGTCTATGGTTTTATTCTATGTGATTAAAGGTTTTTCTTCTTACGAGGCTATAAACAGCATAAATAAAAAAAATCAGGAAATGTTAAATAGAATATATATGCGTATGAGCGTGAACAAAAGAATTTTTCAGAACACATCATCTGACAATCAATTCCTATCAAGGATTCAATTGACTAATTGTCCTTCGGTATTGGCTAACAGCAAATTGGCAAAGATTGAGGAAGGCGGTTCCCTGTCTCCGGATACTACTACATTTATCGCGGCCAGCGCAGGGAACAGCTTGTTTTTTGGCAGTTATGAGTTTGCATCTACTTTTAACAATGTCGCGGATTCAGACAGTTCCACTCATACAGTCAAAATCGATTTGTACAGATTTTATTATTATTACATCACAGCCGACAATCCGCACAGCATTACTTCGAGACCGAGTTACAGGGGAATAGAGTGGAAGAGCATTCCTTATGTGGATTACAGGGAACTAATAAATATAACAAATTCAACCTTAAGGAGCAATACCGTAAAAAAAATATATGCTGCGGGCATTAGATACGGGTGGGATCCAGCTGCTACAGTCGCGTCCGGATCCTTTTATAGCTTGAATTCCAACGGCAATATAACATTGCAATCCGCTCATAATATCCAAAAAGACAAATATATTGATATAACAAAAATAGCTACAGGTATTATGGGCAGCGCTTACAGATACGGAGTTTCTCCGAATACTGCGGGCTGGCCTCAAGCTCCGCTAAAAATACCTGAGTACGGAATAACAAATGGAAGTTTTCCCGGCGGATTTGAAACTGTTATTGTCGGTTCGTCGCGCGGCAGAAAAGTTCTTGTAAGATCCTCTATAGTTGCTCAGATAATGACCAGTTATGTTACAAGTCAATTGACAATAGTTTGTTCCGCAAGAGATGTCTGGTGATATTTCGTAAATATGAAATCTGCGGAGATATTTTTCCGGCCGCGGGTTTTACTGCTTGGCCTTTTCTCTTCTTTTTTAAATTAAATTGACAAGATTGTGATAATTTTGTATTATTATAAAGTAAATTATATTATGTTTCTGGTTCTTCTTAAATTAACGTATCTGACAAATTTTTTTATACGAGAATTGCCTTGAACAAGATTGAACCGGGCTCGTAGCTCAACTGGATAGAGCGAACGGCTACGAACCGTTAGGTTAGGGGTTCAACTCCCCTCGAGCCCTATTTATTTTTTGAAATGTATTTCAATACGTTTGCCGCGTGAAACTTAATCAGGGTTTATACTTGTGCCGCGAATGTTTGGCGAATGCATTCCATATGACCCAGGCATTAAATAAAAATAAGTTGTCGTTTCCATAATGCATTTCCCACTGCCTGCGTGAATATATGATATTTTTAATAACTTTATTGCTTATAGCAGTAATTGCGATTATCGTTTCTCTTCAAAACGCGGAACCTGTAACAGTTGCTTTGCTTGCGTGGGAATTTGACGGTTCTCTTGCTCTGGTGATTGTTGTTGCGCTTCTTTTCGGATTTTTGTCTTGTTTTGTCGTAACCTTACCAGCGATTATTAAAAAAAACATTGAAATTTCCAGATATAAAAAGAAAGTTAAAGAGGCAGAAAATCAATCTGTCCGTTCAAATGCGGAAAATAAATCTGCGTAATTCAGATGTGGCCGATGAATTTTTTATGAATGCAGCTCTTCTGGAAGCGCGCAAAGCAGAGCTTAAAGGTGAAGTGCCCGTAGGATGTGTAGTCGTTTCAGAGGGCAGGATAATATCAAGAGGACATAATCTGTCGATATCTCTTAAAGATCCGACGGCGCACGCAGAAATAATAGCAATAAAAAAAGCGGCAAAAGCTCTTAAAAATTACCGCTTGACAAATTGTTCCATATATGTTACAATTGAGCCGTGTCCGATGTGTGCCGGAGCTATTGTATGGGCGCGAATAAAAAAACTTTGTTTCGGCGCTTCAGATTCCAGAACCGGCTCTTGTGGAAGTATTTTGGATATAGTTCAAAACAATAGTTTTAATCACAATGTAGAAGTTAAAAAAGGCGTGCTTCGCTGCGAGAGCAAAAATATTATAACAAATTTTTTTAAAATAAAGAGAACTTTGAATTCCTCTCGACAGAAAAAGTAGATATTTAGGATACATTATATCCGTGTTCAATGGCTTTCAGCATTGGATGGGTTTTTCTCACGGTAAAAGGGGAGGTGAACTTTAGGAGAATAACTTAAGTATTTATTGTTTTTGGATTTATTGAGGGTTTGTAGGAAGTAAATTTTTTATAGGAGGAAGAATAGATGAAGCGTTTTGTACTTGTATGTTTTAGTGTAGCATTGTTGTCAGTTTGTTTTGCGGTAACTGGATCCGCAGAAGGTAAAATGGGCATCGGTTATAATGGCGATGTCGGCGGAATATCTCTCAAAAAATGGGTTTCCGATGACTGGGGATGGCAGGGAATTTTGGGATTGAATTTTGGGACAGCAGCTTCCAATGCAGTGGCCCCCAATGACGAAACTGATGTGGATTATGATCTTGCTTTTAGACTTTTCAAATCCAAAGATGTTGCTGAAAAGGTAAAACTTAATTGTTTTGCAGGTATTCATCTTGAGCACAACGGCAGCAATACTAAGAATTTCAGACAGACAAATTTCCATATTGAAGCAGGTTTGAGTCCTGAAATATTCCTGTTCGAAAATCTTTCAGTTGAAACCAGCATGGGTGTGCGTTTGTCTATGAATGGCGAAACAGTAAAAGATCTTGACGACGGTTTTACTGAATTTGGCACATTCGGCGCAGGCGTAAGCATAGTTGACGGTTTATGTTTCAATTATTATTTCTAAACCTTTTTTTAACGGTTGAAATAATAAGACAGTTTATAAGAAATGGACGATACTTTCATGTGTCGTCCTTTCTTTTTTTATGCTTGAAAATTATATATGATTTTGTTAAAATAACAGCAGATGATTCAATAAACACAATTTCTATCTGGATTTTCTTGAGGAATGGAGTTTTTTTATGCTTGGAATATTCTTGAAAATTCTGTGGCAATTAATATATTCGGGTTATAAGGCAGGTTAAAGTTGGTTTTTAGAATTTATAAAATACTTCTCAAATCTTTTGGTCCTCAGGGGTGGTGGCCAATACGCGGTATTTACGATATAAAGAAAAAAAACTTTTCCAAATCGGAAAAATTTGAAATAGCCATAGGTGCGCTTCTTACGCAAAATACTTCTTGGAAAAATGCGGCATCCGCGCTTGAGAATTTACATTCTGAAAAGATTCTTTCATGCGATAAGATATTGCTCTGCGACCTCAACAGGATTAAACATTTGATAATATCTTCCGGATATTACAATCAAAAATCAGTTCGTCTGAAAACTTTTGCAGGATTCATAAAAAGCCATAAATCCGATTATAATGCGTTTTCCAGAGAAGATCTTTTAAGAGTAAACGGCATAGGCAAGGAAACTGCTGATTCCATTCTTTTGTATGCCTGCCAAAAACCTTTTTTTGTAGTAGATGCGTACACCAAAAGATTTATTCATAGAATAGGTATTTCTTGCGCTTCCGATTATGACGAGATACAGAATTTTTTTATGAAAAATCTGCCAAAAGACATAGAAGTTTATAAAGAATACCATGCTCTTATTGTAGAACTTTCCAAAAGACACTGCAGAAAAACACCTATATGTAAAGATTGCCCATTAGGGGATTTATGCGCTTCATTTAAAAAAGGGTAAAGGAAGACGGAAAATATCATCCTTTGGTTAAGTATAAAGGAATTAGACATATGAAAACAACTAAAAAATATGCCATTGCTTTGGTTACAGCAAAAAATAAAAGAGAAGGCAGAAAAATAGCAGAAGAAATATTGCGCGAAAACCTTGCCGCTTGCGTTACTATAGTGAACGGGTGCGAGTCAGTTTATGTGTGGAAAGGTAAAACGGAAAAATCTTCGGAAGTGTTGCTTATAATAAAGACGAAAATGTATCTTTCAAAGAGGTTGATGATTAAAATAAAACAGATACATTCGTATGATGTGCCTGAAATAATTTTTGTTCCTATAATATCCGGATATGCGGATTACTTGTCATGGATTGACGAGTCGGTAAGTTCTAAGAAATAGTTCTAAAATAATATATAAACAATAAAGAACATTGCGTGCGCTTTTAGGAGGCTCGGATTATGGCGTATAATTATAAAAATATTAGTCAAATTTTACAGGAATTGGACTTGAATAAAACACCTATGGTGGGCCCTGCGTTGTGCGATACAGCAGAAGGGGACGCGGAATATGACATACCTGTAAACCTCAATGATTATTACATACCGTTTTATAAAAAATATTTGGAAACATACGGATTGAAATCGAAAAAATTTTTTTGCGAGCTGCAGCCGAATACGGAATTTGTAAAATTTGACGGAAGTTTAAGTTCTGCCGACAAATGGACGGGTTATGATATCAAAGAGGACGGTTCTGTTGTTTGCGGGTTGCATCTGCCTTTAAACACAGCGTATCTGGGCTCTCTTTCGGAGCGAGAAATAAATTATACTCTGGAAAATAGAAAAAAGGTTATTGATTTCGGAGAAAAATCCGGTGTGAAATATTATACTGTTCATATCAGTCAAGACGGCTTTTTATTTACAGAAAAGAATTTTGTTTCTGTGAAAAATATTTTGCGTAAGACAATTGAATATTTTATCCAAAAACGCACAAATGCTTATATACTGATAGAGAATCTTGAATATCCAAAGTATCCGTCCACTCCGCAGGAGCTTTTTTGGTGGTTCAACAAGGTTAAGGAATATGCTGGCAATAGCGGTTTGAAAATCGGGGTTGTAATCGACGTGGCGCATCTGTGGAAAACTCGCGGCGACATTATGAAAAATATGAGAGAAGGCAAGAATCTTCCGGAATGGATTATGGAGGAAAAAGACATAATTTCCCAGTCCTACAAAGATTTGCTGAATTATACTCTCAAAACAAAATTGGAAAATATTCCGGTTATAACTTTTCATTTGGGAGGAAGTTACGGTTATGAAACGCATCTTATACCAGGTATGCGGCCTGACGATGCCCCGGATTCCGCAGAAATAAAAATAAACAGATTTTACGATGAAAATATAGAAATGAATCTCAAGAGTGTTATAAAAACAATAGCCAAATATTATTTTGATTCGTACAGAAAAGTGAAAGAATTGAATAAGGATTCCTTTCGTCCTCTTTATATAGTTACAGAATCTTTTGTGTCTTATAAGAATAATAAAAGACAATTTTTGAAGTATCCTGCGGTTTTAAAAGGCATCAAAGCCGTGCATGATTATATGCTTCAATATTTTGAAAAACTAAACGCAAAATCAACTAACAGGGTTAGATTTTACAATTTTTTAAGGAAATGATAAAAAATAACTGTATAATATAATTATGAAATTTCTTAAACCATGGTTGCCGGTTTTTTTATGGTGTTTTCTTATCTTTTTTCTTTCTTCAATCCCCGGTCTAAAAACGTCTCTCGGATTCGGAGACTTAGTATTAAGAAAGATTGCTCATATGACAGAATATTTTGTGCTTACCCTGCTTTTATACAGAGCGTTAAAAAAATCTTTTTATATGCCTGCCCAAAGGATTCTTTTCATAGCGATGTTGCTTTCTTTCGTTTATGCCTTGAGCGACGAATATCACCAGAGTTTTGTGCCTAACAGGTCTGGAAATATAATAGATGTGCTGATAGATTCTACGGGTATTCTTTTCGCGTATATATTATACAGGGAATTCTCCGCAGTAAATGAGAAAGATGTTTTCCCGAGCGGAGAATACGAAATAAATAATATCAGGAACAAACAAAAGTTTTAATAAATCCAATGACTATAAAATCCGATAAACCGATTAACGAGATATTGAAGGGTCTTAATGAAGAGCAGAAATCAGCGGTAACACACAAAACCGGCCCGTTATTGATTGTCGCAGGCGCGGGTACCGGGAAAACCACCGTCATAGTAAATAGAATAGCGTATCTTATCTCTTCAAAAGCCGCCCGTCCCGAAGAAATCCTCGCGCTTACTTTTACTGAAAAGGCGGCATCCGAAATGCAGGAACGCATTGATATGCTTGTGCCTTACGGTTTTGCTGACGTATGGATTTCCACTTTTCACTCTTTCGGCAACAGGGTGCTTGAAGATGAAGCAATCTTTCTCGGGCTTGCCCCGAATTTCAAAGTTATGGAATTGCCTCAGCAAACTGTTTTTTTGAGAGACCATTTTTTTGATCTGCCCGTAGATATTTTGCGTCCTTTGGGAAATCCTTTGAAGCATATAGAAGAGATACTCAAATTCTTTTCGCGTCTTAAAGACGAGGATGTTTCTTCCGACGAGTACGACGAATATGTAAAAAAGCTCTCTGCAAACCGTCAAAATTCCGGAGCGAACTCGTCAGCTGAAGCCGAAGAAGAGTATATCATTCAGGAAGAACTTTCCCGGATTTACAGAAAATATGAAGAGCTGAAAATGAAATCCGGGGTGATAGATTTCAGCGACCAGGTATGGCTTGTTTTGAAGCTATTCAGGGAACATCCATCGATAATAGGAAAATACAGAAAAAGGTTCAGATACATACTTGTCGACGAGTTCCAGGACACGAATTATTCCCAGTTCCAGCTTCTTAAACTTCTTACAACCGGAGAAAACAACATAACTGTTGTCGGTGACGACGATCAATCAATATATAAATTCCGCGGCGCAGCCATATCCAATATTCTTGGTTTCAAGGAAACCTACCCGGATGCCAAAGAGGTGGTTCTCACAAAAAATTACAGATCCAACCAGAAGATATTGAATACAGCGTATGAATTAATAAAATTCAATAATCCTGACCGTCTGGAGGTCCGCAACCGGATAGACAAAAAACTTGTTTCAGCGCGCGATACCGTATCTTTGCCTGATACTGCGTCCTCCGTTATGCATCTTCATTTTGATACTGTTTCTCAGGAGTCAGATTTTGTAGCTGAAAAGATATCTTCTCTCGTGGCTGAGGGCAGAAAATATAATGATTTCGCGGTGCTGGTCAGGTCTAACAGCGATGCAGACCCTTTTATAAAATCATTGAATTACAGAGGGATACCGTGGCATTTTACCGGAGGCAGCGGACTTTACGGCCGCGCAGAGATACGCGTATTGCTTTCTTTTCTTAATGTGATTTCCAATTTGTCCGACGGTGTTTCGTTGTTTAATCTTGTTTGTTCTGAAATCTACAATATGCCGATGTCAGATCTGATAATATGCATGAATATGGCAGCGAGAAGCAACAAAACACTTTATAACATATTTGAAACGATTCCTCCGGAAACTTTAAGCAGTGCCAGCATAGATGTTATAAAAAAAGTTCTCGATGACATAAAAAAATATATTGAATTATCCCGCAATCTTCCGACGGGGCAGCTGCTTTATAAATTTATAAATGAAACAGGATGGCTGAAAAATCTTTCCGACGAAACAGATCCGCGCTCCTCGGAAAAGGTTTCCAACATAGCGCTGTTTTTTGATATAATAAAAAATTATGCTAATATATCAAAGCAGGACAGAGCACAGTTTTTTATTCAGCACTTGAATCTTTTAATAGAGGCTGGCAGCGACCCGGCTACTGCTGAAGCGGATCCCGATATGGAAGCAGTTAATGTGCTTACAATACATAAAGCCAAAGGGCTGGAATTCCCTTATGTATTTATGGGGAGTCTTGTTCAAAATAAGTTTCCCAGCCGCAGCAGGAGCCAACGTCTTGAGGTGCCGGATGCATTAATAAAAGATGTTTTGCCAGCCGGAGATTTTCACAGGCAGGAAGAACGCAGATTGTTCTATGTGGGAATGACGCGCGCTAAGGATGTTCTGTATCTTACTTCAGCGAGAGATTACGGTGGTAAAACCGAACGGAAAGTCAGTCAGTTCGTATGCGAGGCTATGAATATAGTTCAATCCAAAATATCCTCAAAAAAGCTTCATCCCGTTGAAGCCATAAAAAAGAATGAGGCAGTTCCGGAAAAAATGAATTCCTCCGCGTATCAAAAAGGCAGGCGTCTTACACTCAGTCATTTTCAAATAGATGATTATCTTACGTGCCCGTTGAAATATAAATATGTTCATATATTAAAAATACCGGTTCTCGCGCATCATTCCGTTATTTATGGCAATGCTATGCATGAAGTAATTCAATTTTATTATAAGAAGAAAATAGAAGGTCTTGCTATCAATTCCGAAGATCTGCTGAAAAAATTTGAATCTGAGTGGGAGGCGTCGGGGTTTCTGACACGGGAACATGAAGAGCAAAGGTACGAAGCGGGCAGACAGGCAATAATAAGATTTTATAACCGCGCAGAAAATGAAAACGCGGTTCCAGCTTATATAGAAAAAAAATTCAGATTTAACTTTGAATCTGATACTATCATCGGCAGATTTGACAGAGTGGACATACTGCCGTCAGGCACAGCCATAATAGATTTTAAAACTTCTGACATTTCAAGACAGGATGAGGCGGACAACCGCGCTAAAAAAAGCACCCAGCTTGAGGTGTATGCTCTCGCGTGGAAAACACTTACAGGCAAACTTCCAACAAGTTTGGAACTTCATTTTGTGGATTCCGGTATTATAGGCAGTGTAACGCCTACGGAAAAGATGATAGAAAAGATTCAGGATATAATTCGTATGGCTGCATCCGGCATCAGGGAGGCCAGATTTGAGCCGAAACCGCAATATCTGTCGTGCGAATACTGTCCATTCGCGAATATATGTCCAGGGATAAAAAAATAGATTATGAAAATCAAAATCATTGAAAACTGGCAAAAGGCAGTACTGAAACAGGGAGAACTGTACCTGGTGGGAGGCGTTGTCCGCGATGGATTGATAAACCGGAAAATAGAAGAAAAGGATATAGATTATCTTGCTTCAGGAATTTCTATGAAAGAACTGATTAAACTTCTTCGCTCTTACGGAAAAGTCAATCTTGTGGGCAGATCTTTCGGCGTAATAAAATTTAAACCTAATAAAAAATGCATTTCAGTTGATATAGCGTTGCCGCGCAAAGAATATTCCACAGGTTTAGGCCATAGGGATTTCAAAGTAACTTACGATCACATGTTGGACATAGCATCGGATCTTGGAAGACGGGATTTTACGATAAACGCGATTGCTTATGATTTGCGTTCCCGCAGATATGTAGATCCGTTCTGCGGCATAAAGGATATAAAAAAACGGACCATAAAAATGATGTCTGAAAAAAGTTTTTTAGATGATCCGTTGCGTATGCTGCGAGCGGTTCAATTTGCCGCTCGGTTCAATTTCAAAATTGATAAAAATACTTTTATGGCAATGAAAAAGCACAGGAAATTGATTTCCACAATAAGTTGCGAAAGGATACGAATAGAGATTGAAAAACTCCTTACAAAATCCGACAAACCGAGCATAGGTCTGGAAATAATGTCTGAATCCGGTATCCTTGGCATCATTCTGCCTGAGTTGGCTGCCGGTCGTGGTGTGGAGCAGAATATGTATCACAAATATGATGTAATGCGCCATAATTTTTATTCATGTGACGCCGCGCCTAAGGATAATCTTGCTGTAAGATTAGCTGCTCTTCTGCATGATATAGGCAAGGTTGAAAAAAAACGGGTTATTGTATCTGTAAAAGGTGCAAAAAAGGTTGTTTTTTATAATCATGAAATGTCAAGTGCGCGATTAAGTGAAAATATACTGCGCCGTCTGCGTTTTCCAGATGATGTTGTTAAAAAAGTTGTCCATCTGGTATCTTTGCATATGTTTGAGTACAGTAGCGAATGGACGGATTCCGCAGTAAGACGGTTTATGCGAAGAACAGGCATTGAAAACATTCAAGAATTGCTTTTGCTAAGGAGAGCAGACAGAATCTCGAATAAGAAACAGGGAATAGACAAAAATTTGAAGGAATTATCCTATCGGATTGAAAAAGAAATAAAAAGCCGCTCTGCATTGAATGAATCGGATTTAAAGATCAATGGAAAAGATATAATGCGGGTTCTAAAAATATCTTCTGGACCCAAAGTCGGCAGTACTCTTAAAAATGTTTTGGAGTTGGTTATAGAAAATCCGGAATTTAACAAAAGAAAATTGTTGCTTAAAAAAATAAAAGAGATATAGATAAAGATAAAGTTCAGCTTCGTTTAAGAACTATGGCGGATAAAAAAAGTGTTAGGTGCAAAGTGTAAGGTAGTTCACGGTCATTCTGTGGTGGAATTGAAGAATCCAGCGTGAAGCGGTATTCTACTGCCGTTATTCTTTGTAGTATAATAGTCCAAGGAAACCGTACCAGTTTATGGAATGAAATAAGGTAAAAAAAGAGGTATAATAGGGCCCGCAAAGGAGGCAGGAAAGATGCGAAAGAAATTCGAGGCGGGTTTCAAGGCAAGAGTGGCGTTGGATGCGGTA
>MWCF01000115.1 GCA_002069855.1 Elusimicrobia bacterium ADurb.Bin231
CTCTTTTATCAACCTTAAATCATTGCTATCAAATTTTAAAATTTCGGCCAAATCTTTTATCTTTATCGTATATTCCTCTTTATTCAAAAGGTCGTCGTAAGCATTTGCAAGCAGAACATTCCAGATTTTTCTTTGCAGGAGGGATATCTGATTAGCCGAAACCTGGATAGCCCCGCTATGTTTTATAACCTCTTTTTTTTCCAAGGGCATGCACCTTTTTTATTTGATATTTAAGTATTTATAATAATTAAAACTAAAAAAGGTGTCAAGTATAATATATATTACGGACACCTTTCATCCTGTAAACGGACACCTTTCATCCTGTAAACGGACACCTTTCATCCTGTAAACGGACACCTTTCATCCTGTAAACGGACACCTTTCATCCTGTAAACGGACACCTTTCATCCTGTAAACGGACACCTTTCATCCTGTAAACGGACACCTTTCGCCCAGATTGTTTCGTAATTTCAAGTAGTTAGATGCTCTAAAAACTATACAAACTTTACAAACTCAACAACGTATATAAGGCGTTGTTGTTTTTTGTATGAAATTTTTCATATTATGCTATACTTGTATAGCATATAGGAGGTGTGTTATGTTAGCTATAAGGCTCCCTGAAGAAATAGAAAAGCGACTGGATGTGCTTGCAAAAAGCACCGGACGAACAAAAACTTTTTATGCGAGAAAAGCCATACTTGAATATCTCGACGACTTAGAAGATATATACATGGCAGAAAAAATATTGGAAGATATCCGTTCTGGAAAAGAAAAAACATACAGCCTTTCGGAAGTAGGAAAACGCCTTGGTATGGAAGATTGAAATTTCAGCTACAGCAGAAAAACAGCTTGCAAAGTTCGACAAACAGGTAGCAAAAAGAATCTATCGATATCTCACCGATTACATATCAAAACTTGACAATCCGAGAAGTGTCGGTGAACCCCTGACAGGATCGAAGCTTGGAAATTTTTGGAGATATAGAACGGGAAACTATCGGATTATTTGCGATATCAAAGATGAGCAACTCACTGTGCTTGTTATCCGATTTGGACATCGTTCAAAAATTTACAAATAAATTCTTCTTGGCATTTCCTGGCAGATCGACTGTGTCAAATATATCTATCCTGGACAAAAACTTTTCAATTATTGACTGCAACTCCATAACTTTAATTTTGTTCATTAAAAGTTTATCGCCCTGATAAAGTAAAGCAAGTAATTCTTTGTCGTCGTATTTTTCCCTTGTAACAGATAACGCCGCCGATATCGGATAAGTGTCTTTTTCGAGTTTGTTCGAGGTAAAAGCCTTTAAAACAACATTAAAATAGTTCAGTTCCAGAGGGGAGTCTATTATTTTAATATTTTTTAACGAAAGGTGTCTGAACACGATAGGTTTACTATGATCATAGTAAAGTGTGAACTGTTGTACATTTAATTTTTTCTCAGACATATCTACCCCTCAAAACTGTAAAGTCTTCGTTTGATGTTCTGGACTTTAGAAGTATCATCCTTTTTTTTGTTGTCGATTATTCTTCGTAACGACGATATAAAATTACCATAGTAATTTAGCTTTATTTCGTGCTGGGCAAGTAGTCGTTTCCAGTCTTCAACTTTCTGGTTTATGGCTTCCGCATTTTTTAATAATTCCTGTTCTTTGGCATCTAATGCCGCCCTGTAACGTTGCAGGTTATCTTCCTGAAACTTTATATTAGATTCGGCGTCTTTCATTATTTTTTCGGCCTCGGCTTTGGCGTCCTTGAGAATCTGCTCGGCCTCGGCTGATTGATCTCGCAGAAAAGATCGGCCAATAAGAAACAAAAAAATAAACAAGACGATCATTGCGGCCGCTGCCGTAATGAAGACTAATTTATAGTCAAGCTGAAAATACATTAGCAGGTAAAAAAGTAATAAAGATAGTGGTATATAAAAATAGGGTTTAGTCATTTTCCTTCCTGGTGCTCCGCGAGGATTTTGGAAATGTAGGTTGGATGTACTGCTAAACGGTGGTACTTTTTGACGTAGTCAGAGATAGCCCTGAAGCTTTGGTTTTGCTCCCGCATAATTTTTATTTCTGTTAGTAGCCCCATTATTTTTATCTTTTTCTTGCTTTCGCGTTTTTTCGATTTGTCGAGGTATCTTATTTTGTGGCGCTCGATTCGGTCTAATACTTTGCGGTTTAATGTTTTTAGATCGCGGTCAGGGTTTTTGAATTTTGTTGGCGATTCCAGGTTGTAAAAATATTCCGCGGCTTTGCGGAGAGACAGAAGGGTAAGTCGATCGGGACCCATATCTTTATCTTTGTTTTCTGAGCGGAGTTTAAAAAACAAATCACGCTGCAGTTTTATGGCCTGAAGAATGATGTCTTCAGGCTGACTGAACAACCATTTAATCTTTTTTTTCTCCGATGTGTTCATGCTAAATATTAAGAATATAAGATAAGAATGTCAAGCAAAATATTAAGAATGAAATATAAAATAAATTCAATAATACATATAAATATCAATATTTTATATTTCATATCCGATTAAGAACAAAGTCGCTTTTGGTGCAACCAAAAGCGACACGAACAAAAGCGACATTTTATATTTGTCTTGACATTTGCAGAAAATTTGCTAAAATTACAGCATATGATACTTTCATTTCGTTGTTGTCCTTGCCTTGAATCAATTCAAATGTTGTCGAAAAAATTCGAGTGCAGTCCTTCCGCGATAAGCGGGGACATTTCCGCGCGGGCGATCCGCGATAGAGATCTGCTGCCAGGCAGACCGCGAGTGCAGAGAGCAATTCCCTGTGCGTGACGTACCCCTACGTATGTATAAAAAGGGGCGGTGTGTACGCTGCACGCCGTTAGCCGGTATGGGTGCCGGCAATTGTTAACGCAGGTTTACCCAAGAGTGTCCGGCAAGGCCGGTATTATTCAACAAGAGGTGTTAAGTATAAGGGGAAGCATAAATTATCAAGTAAATCAGGTATTTAAAGAATCGGGCATATTTATGCCCGGAACGTCTAAGCACGCCGAAAAAGAGGTTGCCAGGAATGAGGGCGCCAGAACCTGGGCTGATCTTGGCAAGTCGCTCAATATTTACAGTTATGGGACCGCGCAAACTTATAAAGATACGTGGCATGAGGCATCCCGTTGGTGTAAGGATCATCTTGGAATACGCGACATCGAAAATCTTAAGGGCGAAGACATAAAATCATTTCTGGAGTCCCGGATAGCGGATGGTGTCAAGTATAGCACTTTTCAGCGTGAGGCGGCGGCGCTCAGCAAGTTTGAAAATGCTTTGAACATGTACGCCGATCGAGAGGGAAAAGACGCAAATTACAACTTCCGGGAAGCGATACAGGATGTTAGAAATGAGGCGGCCCAGGTGCTGGACAAAACCGTTGAGTCAAGGGCCTACGAAAACCCGCAATCGCTTATATCCTCAATATCAAACGATAATTTCAGAACAATTGCATCGGCGCAGTACGAAGGCGGGGCAAGAATAAACGAGGTTTGGAAAATTGAAACAAACGATCTCAAAGGAATGAAGCTTGACCCGTATACAAAAGAATTTAAAGGCTACATTGAAGTAGAGGGCAAAGGCGGAAAAGAACGAGAAGTCGCCGTATCTATTGAAACATACAAGCAAATAGAATCTATACTAATGGAGAAGGAAAACATGCATTTTGACAAAGATGATTACAGAGAAGCATTAAAAGAAGCTGCTTTGTTGTCGGAACAAGATTATACTGGAAGTCATGGTTTAAGGTGGAATTTTGCAGAAGAACGGATGGAAGAACTCCGGGAAAACACAGAAATGACGTACGAGGAAAGGCTTCAAGAGGTATCTTGGGAAATGGGGCATGAGCGGGCGGATATTACGGAACATTATCTACATAGGTAGGCAGATCAGGTATTTTATTATGTAAAGACTGTATGAGTATAAAACATTTGTTTTCTGCTCACTGTTTCACATCGGCGTAAATAGCTGATATTATTGATTCTCAAACCGGCATTTTTGAGGGGGTTTTTTGCTCACTCATTTTCTTGACAATGTTTCTCTGCATCTTGGAGAAGATGGTAAACGAAGGCAGGGAAAAGGCGTGAGGATTGTTTTTGACACCAATGCAATAGTAAGCGCCATCCTTCCCCAAAAAAGTAATCCTGGGCC
>MWCF01000116.1 GCA_002069855.1 Elusimicrobia bacterium ADurb.Bin231
GAAAACCAAAAAATAATCCACAGAAAGTGTATAAGAATTAGGGGAAGCTATGCGCAAAATCTATCGTTAACATTCACAAAAAATAGTTTTTCAGCAAACCCTACTGTAGCGAACGAAAATTTCACTTATATTTATGTTGTTTTTCGCGCTGATATGGAAAGATGCTTGACAAAAATATTTTTATCTCATATTATTATATAAGATAACGAAAAAATGGGGGTGAAAAATGCCAAAAAAATCTTTTAATCCTATTTTGTTTGTCGGATTACTTGGCACTTGTATAGCGGGAACGAGTTTTATTATGAGTATGTATAGTGTGTTTTCAGGAGATCGCGGTATATGGTGGACACCGATGGGCATGAAAGTTACGCTTGATAAAACAAGAAACGAGTTCGAACTGTATATAGCGGATGAATCGTTACAACAACATCTTGATTCCGGTGTCCTGTTTTTAATGGATAATAATGAAAAACAGTACCGCGTTGTTTCTGAAGATATTGTCGTACGATTAAATAATTGGAATAAGGTTAAAGCAGACATGTTGTTGTATACTACAGCAACAGGTTGCGTTTTTGGCATAAGTATTACTTTATTGGCAGTAGGACTGTTTGAAGTACTTGTCAACAGGAAAAAAGTTGTTGCGCATTGAGGTCAAACATTACGATAAAATGAAAGATTTTGCGTGTATTATAGATAATTAAGGAAGGAAAACATTATGAACGGAGTTGGGTTTGCTTTTGGCCTTACTGTTTTTGCTGGGATGGCTACAGGCATAGGAAGTATTATTTCGTTTACTGCAAAGAGGACTAATTATCGCTTTCTCTCTATAGCAACTGGTTTTTCTGCAGGAGTTATGCTTTACGTTTCGTTTGTAGAGATTTTTCTGAAAGGGGCTGACTCACTTACTTCTATATATGGCGATTATTGGGGGCAGTGGGTGAATGTTGCTTCATTTTTTGGCGGAATGCTTCTTATTGGTTTGATAGACAATCTAATACCAGCTGCGGAGAATCCTCATGAAACGCATTCCGAACAGGAAACAGCGCCTCTTCATGATCCAGCAGCTCCAATTCCTGATTTCTATAATACAACAGTTACAGGCAAAGTTAATAATCCGGCATCTGGTATGCACGACCATAGCGCCAGGCACAGGAAACTTATGCGCATGGGCATGTTTACTGCTGCATCTATTGCAATTCACAACTTTCCTGAGGGTCTGGCAACATTTCTGGCTGCTTTACACGAACCTGGTCTCGGCATCCCTATAGCTGTGGCCATTGCTTTGCATAATATACCTGAAGGGATAAGTGTATCAGTGCCTATATTCTATGCCACAGGGAATAGGAAAAGAGCTTTTCTTTATTCATTGCTTAGCGGTTTGGCAGAGCCGTTTGGCGCAGGGATTGCATACCTGCTTTTACGACTGTTTTTTGGCAGTGCAACAGGAGTGATTCCTGCCCAGATTATGGGCATTCTTTTCGGCGGAGTTGCAGGTATAATGGTTTACATAAGTTTGGATGAATTACTTCCCACTATCAGGGCATACGGTAAAGGGCACGACACTATTTTTGGCCTTGTCGCAGGGATGTTTGTAATGGCGTTAAGCCTATTGCTGATGAAATAATGTCCATACTTTTGATATAAATATGATTTTAACGGGTGTGTATGCCTTAATGCTGCAGTTCGGAACGCTAAAGTTTATCTGTGTTTCAGACATATGTTTTGGTTAGTATAAATTCTTGAAGAACAGTTTCCGTTCTCCTTTTCATACCGGGGTGTTTTTGATCAATTCCATAAACAGGATGTTCTGTTATCCGCTGAAAAAATTAACATACATTGACTTTATGAATTTTTAAAAGTAAAATAGAGTATTATCTGTTAAAAGTGAGAAATTTTTTATGAAAAAACACGCTGAATTTGTTCATCTTCACAACCATACCGAGTATTCTCTTCTTGACGGTGCCTGCCGTATTCTTGATGATAAGGGCGGCCCCGCGCTGCTTCTAAAAACTATGGATGAATACGGACTCCCGGCTCTTGCTATTACAGATCATGGCAATATGTTCGGTGCTATAGAGTTTTATCAGGGTTGTATGAAAGCAGGCATTAAACCTATAATAGGTATGGAAGCGTATATGGCGTTGAAGTCGCACAAAGACAGGCAGCACAGAGAAAGGAATAATCATCTTACCCTGCTTGCGAAAAACGAGACCGGTTATAGAAATCTTGTTAAACTCACGTCCATAAGTTACCTTGACGGATATTATTATAAGCCGAGAATAGACAGACAATTGTTGGAAAAATATTCTGAAGGTCTTGTAGTATTGTCCGGATGTCTCCACGGCGAAATTGCGTCCTTGCTGCTTGACGGCAAGATCGCAGGAGCAAAAGATGCTGCATACTTTTATAAACAATTGTTTAAGAACGATTATTATTTTGAACTTATGGAGAATGGTCTTCCGGAACAGGCAACTGTGAATAAACAACTTGTCGCTCTCGGCAAAGAACTTGATATTCCTCTTGTTGCTACAAATGATTGCCATTACTTGAAACAGGAGGATGCTCTTGCGCATGAAATTCTTGTTTGCATAGGCACAGCGTCAACATTAAACGATCCGAAACATATGAAATTTGCCACAGACCAGTTTTATTATAAATCTCCGCAGGAAATGTTTTCAAGTTTCCGGGAAGTTCCGGATGCGTTGAAAAACACACTTCTTATAGCCGAAAAATGCAATCTTGAAATAGAAATGGGAAAACTTTATTTGCCTGAATACAAAGTTCCTGACGGATATACATTAGATTCCTATTTAAGGCATTTATGCGAAAAGGGTCTTCCTAAACGTTACAGCGCAATTACTCCTGAGATAAAGGCTCGGCTTGACCATGAATTGAAAATTATTTCAGACATGGGATATCCTGGATACTTTTTAATCGTATGGGATTTTATACATTTTGCCAAACAAAACGGAATACCCGTAGGACCTGGCCGCGGTTCAGGTGCTGGTTCAATTGTTTCGTATCTTCTTGAAATTACTGAAGTGAATCCTTTGTCTTATGGTCTTCTTTTTGAAAGGTTTTTGAATCCTTCAAGGGTAAGTATGCCTGATTTGGATATTGATTTTTCCGATGCCGGCAGGGAAAGAGTAATAGAGTATGTCAGAAACAAATACGGCGCGGACAGGGTGGTGCAGATAATAACATTTGGCTCTATGCTGGCAAAAGGCGTAATAAGGGATGTCGGCAGGGTGCTTTCCATACCTTTGAACGAGATAAATAAAATCTGCAGCATGATACCAAAGACGCTTGGTATTACACTGAAACAGTCGCTTGCTCTTGTTCCGGAACTGAAATCTTTAGTTGAAAAAGATAAAGATATAAAACATCTTATGGAAATCGCGATGAAACTTGAAGGCCTTAAAAGGAATCCCGGTGTCCATGCCGCAGGCATTGTAATAGCCAAAGACGATGTCACGAATTATGTCCCCCTTGCCCGTGGCCGGGACGATGTTGTTACCACGCAATATGAAGGCAAGTTGCTTGAGAAGATGGGTCTTTTGAAAATGGATTTTCTTGGGCTTAGAACACTTACCGTTATACGCGACACGGTAGATCTTATAAAAAAATTGCGCGGTGTGGAATTAAATATAGAAGAAATCCCTCTTGACGATAAAAAAACATTCCGCCTTTTATCTGATGCTAAGGTTGCCGGAGTGTTTCAAGTGGAAAAATCCGGTATGCGGGACTTGCTGAAGAAATTAAAACCTAAGACAGTGTCTGATATAATAGCCCTAATTGCTTTATACAGACCCGGACCCATAGGCAGCGGAATGCTTGATGATTTTGTTTCTCGGTATCATGGAAAAACAAAGTTTAAATATGAACATCCAGTGCTCGAAAAAGTCTTACGAGAAACCTGCGGGATCATAGTGTATCAGGAACAGGTCATGCAGATAGCCACTGATTTGGTGGGGCTTTCTCTTCCTGAAGCAGATACATTTAGGGCAGCTATGTCCAAAAAGAATGTTGAATTGATTGAAAAATACAGGGGAGTGTTTTTGGAGGGATCCAGAAAAAATGGTCTTTCAAAAACAAACGCAGAAAAGATATTCAATAATATAAAAAGTTTCGGAGAATACGGGTTTAATAAATCCCATGCAGCTGCGTACGGCATACTTGTTTACAGAACCGCCTTCTTAAAGGCAAATTATTCGATAGAATTTTTCACATCTCTTCTTTCTTCAGAAATAGGGCATTCATCAGTAGGCAAAGAATCCGGCAATAAGATAGTGGAATATATTTCCGCCGCTTCGGAATTCGGCATTTCTGTGCTTCCTCCGGACATAAACAGTTCATTTGCCGGTTTCGCTGTGGAAAAGCAGTCTTTAGGGAAAAAAGAAAATATTATGTTCGGCCTTGTAGCGATAAAAAATGTGGGAGAGGGCGCTGTTTCCGCGATAGTTGAGGAAAGGGAGAAAAACGGAGTTTTTAAGTCGCTTGACGATTTTATCTCCAGAATAGATGTGCATTCTCTGAACAAAAGAGTTTTGGAATCTCTTGCAAAAGCAGGCGCATTTGACAAGATGCTGCCTGCTCGCGGTAAGATGCCGGCAAGAGACAGGTTGTGTGCGAATCTGGAGAAGATACTATCTCGTGCTGCCAGAGACAAAAAAGATACCGGACAAGCAATGCTTTTTAACATTTCTGAAACTCTCGCATCAAACGGGGATTCTTCTATGCTTGGGGGGGAATTGCCCAAGGAAGAGCAGTGGCACGAGCATCAATTGCTTGCCTTTGAAAAAGAGGTTCTTGGATTTTATCTTTCAGGGCATCCGCTTGCCAGATACGCGTCAGAACTGAAAATTTACGCCAAAACCGGTATTTCTGAAATTAAAAAAAATTCATTTTCAGTGAATGTCCGTATCGCGGGCATTATTGCGAATTTAAGAAAGATGATTTCCAAAAAAAAGGAGCAATATGCCAGGTTCAAACTTGAGGATATGGAAGATGAAATAGATGTTCTTGTTTTCCCGCAGACATTTGCCGGCCTTGCCAAAGAAACTCTCAAAATGGATCAGATGGTGGTGGTTACAGGCAGGCTTAATATCGAATCTGAACCTCCGGAGGTTATTGCCGAAGAAATCGTGCCGTTTAACGAGGCAAGAGCAAAACTTGTAAAAAAAGTAGTGATTACTATCAATGCCGTAGGCCTTGAAAAAGAATTGCTTCAGAAACTTAAAAATTTATTGAAAACTTACAAAGGCGGTTCTGCGCGCGTGGATATTGAATTTAACGGGCATTCCAAAAAGGTAAATATAGCGACTGATATATTTGTTGATCCTACAGATGTTTTAATAAGCGGCGTGGAAAAACTTTGCGGTAAAGGAATGGTGCGTTTTGCCTGATTTGTTCTTATATGTTTGACGATCTGAATAGATTGACCTTAAATTTTATGTGAAAAAGTTATCGGCGTATATGGATTGTCCTCAGAAACTATGAAGTTTTACAAGGGAGAATATGAAACGCTGGAGAAGAGGGAGAGGGGCAGGGGTAAGAATAACGAATAGAAGTACGAGCAGAAAGAGGGTTTGTATAAAACTTTAAGCTGGCATTGCGCGTATATGCGCAGCCGTCTTTTTGATTATTGGAAGAGAAAAACTTGCGAATGGGATGTGTAGTGTATGAAGAAGATTTTGTTGTTTATGGCGCTTGTGATAGTGGGTTTGGAAAAAAGCGGTTGAAATTTGTTGAAGAAGTTCGTTAAAATTTTAGGTGGAATAGAAACAAAATTTACCATGGTTTTACCTCCTGAAAAAAAGTGCGTGGTCGTAAGACCATGGTAAAAGTGTATAAAATTTTACATAAAAAATCTAGATTTTTCTTGGGTATGCTTTTTTGAGATGGTAAAATACCTCAAAAAAACATAAAAATTAACAAAGCACTGTATTATTTTTCAGTAGCCCCTATTTCAATGTGTGTTTTTAAGGGTTATAAATCGTCAAAATATCCCAGTAATATGGCATTTTGGTGATATAACCTTACTGAAATTACACACTTGAAAAGGAGAAGACCCGCTAAAATAGAAGCGTCCCCATTTTTTCTGTGTGAAAATCAGAACCGTCCCCATTACACTGTGGAAAAGTCAATAAAAAAGTTTTGTAAAAATAGAATGGAAGATGTTGGTGTTGATCAAATTTGATATGCCAAGTGAGTTAGATTTGGCAAAAGAACCTTGTTAGTTGGTAAACGCACATGAGCAGTTAATGGCAAATGCCTACTTCCAGAAAGTGGCGTGCCTCAAATGACAATATATATCGCTGAGTGCAAATTTATTTATTCAAACTGCAGCGCTTTGATTGGATCTAGCATAGATGCCTTTATTGCCGGGTATACTCCGAAAAATACTCCGATAAGGAAAGTAGAAATAAAAGAAGCCGCAACTACATCGGTCGGGATTATGAGGGGCAGATTTGCTATTGCCGCAACCACAATTGAGATGGCGATGCCAGAAGTAATCCCGATTACTCCGCCTCCAATACTTAACAGCAGTGCTTCAGATAGAAACTGAATAATTATGTCCCGTCTTTTAGCGCCCACTGCCCTTCGAATACCTATTTCTTTGATCCTTTCTGTGATGGAAATCAGCATCACCGCAAGAATACCTATACCGCCGACTAAAAGGGAAAGCGCGGCAATGCTTCCTATGAGAAGTGTAAATGTCCGGCTGCTTTCCTGCTGAACTTCCAAGACAGCAGTCTGATTCATAATTGTAAAATCGTTTTCCTTCCCTGCTCGCAAATGATGCTTTTCTCTCACGATATCATTGATTTCTTTTGCTGTTTCGTCCATTGAATTCCGGTCGATAACCTTAACATAAATAGTGTTGATATATGTCAGGTTAAACAGCCTTCTTAACGCTGTTTTAACCGGGATAAATATCTGATCGTCCTGATCTGAACCGTAAAAGTCTAATCCTTTCGGAGAAAATACCCCAATGACTTCAAAAGGTATTTTGCCGATATATATTGTTTCGCCAACAGGATTTTGCTGCGCGAAAATGTTATCAGCAACGGTTTTTCCGATAACTGCCACTCTTCGAAGCCCGTTATTTTCATCATCGTCAAAGAATCGTCCTTTGGTAAGAGAGTGATTTTGAATCTCTACGATATCGGCAGTAGTTCCGACAATGTTAGTGTTGGTACTCAAACTGCCGTATTTGACCTTTAATTTCTTTGCCTGTGCCGGCGCGACGGACTTAATACTGGGAACTTCTTCCGCAATGGAAGCGGCATCTTTCAATTCAAGCGTTGTAACTGTTTTTGTCTGCCTGACTCTGCCGGCTATAATATTTACCTGCCCGGCGTTGACCAAAAGCAGATTGCTACCCATCTTTGTTATTTGTGAAGTAACCTTTTCTTCAGTCCCGTTTCCTACTGCTACCATAACTATTACTGCGCAAACACCGACGATTATGCCTAAAAGTGACAATAATGTTCTGAACTTGTGATTGAGCAATATTTTTTTGGATATTATTATGTTTTTCGCAATTTTCATTATTGTGTCAAGGCATTCGCAGGGTCAAGAGCTGCCGCTTTTTTCGCAGGGTAGATGCCGAAAAACAGCCCTATAGCCGCAGAGAATATAAACGCGGCGGCAAAAGGCTGCCACGTTATAACGACCGGTTTGCCGGAATGAGCAAGCATGACTGTGACAACTATACCGGTTACCGCGCCGAAGATTCCGCCGGCAAAAGCCAGCATAAGCGACTCCGCGAGGAACTGAAAAATTATGTGCTTTTTCTTTGCGCCCACGGCTCTGCGCAGCCCGATTTCTTTTTTGCGTTCCGAAACCGCCATAAGCATGATGTTCATCAGCACGATCCCGCCGACAAGCGGCGATATAATTCCTACCAGCCACAAAAAGTTGTTAAGTGTTCGCGAAGTGCTTTTGATCATCTTCGTTATTTCAACAGGGCTGGTAATTCTGAAATCGTCTTCCTCTGTGTCTGCCATGTTATGATTGGCCCGTAAAACATCCCTTATCTGGGCGGCAACTTTTTTTACTGCCGACGGATTAATGACAATTGCTCTTGCCATGGCAATGTAGAGCGGCTGGTTCATTAGTCGCCGCGATGCCGTTGTAAAAGGAATGACAATAAGATTGTCAAAATCGGCGCCAACGGGAGCCTGCCCTCTTTTCTCCAGAATTCCTATTACCTTGAAAGAAGTATTCTCAATAAGGATACTTTCTCCTATAGGGTCGCTGGTTCCGAACAAATCTTTGACTGCCGTCTGGCCTATGACGCAAACTTTAGATAATTGTTCGTTATCCGCATCGGAAATGAACTCCCCTTTTGTAGCCCCTCTTTTCCATGCGTCTTTCCAATTGGATTTAATACCCCAAACCCATGATGTAGTAAATTTATTGCCGTATTTAATGGGCATATCCAGCGCTACCTGAAAAGGAGATACTAACGTTACTCCGTCGATATTTTCAATATCGGCAATATCTTTCTTCGTCAAATTCGCTTCAGATGCCGTTGCGGGTCCCTCCAGTTTGCCGCCGCCAGAATGAATCATGATCGCGTCAGGCCCAAAATTATTTATGCGTTGCATGATTTTCTTATTTGCTCCGCGGGTTAATGCCATTATAACCGTAATGGTTGCTACGCCGACCATGATGGCCAGCACAATAAGAAATGTCCTCACTTTATGTTTGAATATAGCGGATACGGAGACGCCGGCGATTCTGGTAATCTTCATTTCAGCACCTCCTCTTTCTCCACTTTGCCGTCTTTTAAAAATATTATTCTTGCCGCTTGTCTGGCAATATTAATATCATGCGTAACCACGATTATTGTCTTGCCTTGGCTATGCAGGGATTTGAATATTCCCATGATTTCTTTCGCGGATACGGCATCCAAATTGCCCGTTGGCTCATCCGCTAAAATGAACGCCGGGTCATTAATAAGCGCCCTGGCTATCGCGACGCGCTGCTGCTGTCCGCCGGAAAGTTCGCCCGGCTTATAATTAATTCTGTCTTTTAAACCTACGGATTCTAACAATTTCGCGGCCTTTTGCTCGGCATCGGACGGATATACATCCGAATAAACAAGAGGTAAAAGGACATTATCTATTGCGCTCGTTTTCTCAAGAAGGTTGAACGATTGAAACACAAAACCCATTTTCTTATTTCTGATCTCAGATAACTGGTCATCGTTCAAAGTCTCGATATCACGGCCTTCAAACAGGTACGAACCGCTTGAAGCTTTCATCAGGCAACCGAGAATGTTTAGTAAGGTGGTCTTTCCGGTTCCAGAAGTTGCCATAATAGCAACAAACTCTCCTTTATCTATTCTAAAGTTAAGGCCTTTTAGAACATCAGTTTTTACTATGCCGCTGGTGAATGATTTTGTTACATCTTTAAATTCTATCATTTTAATGCCTCCTTACTCATTGTTAATCCTTTTTAATTCCAATAATATCCCCTTCCTTAAGCCCTGAAATTACCTCAACTTCATTCCCGCTTTGAATACCAGTCTTAACAGCTTTTTTCTCAAAAGCGCCAGAAGGTTGTTTTACCAAAACGAATTTGCCGGTTTCTTCTTTGATAATCGCCGAGCGAGGAATTACCAGTATACCTTTTTTCTCCTTCTGATAAATGGTTATGCTGGTAGTCATATCCGGCCGCAAAAATTCAATATCTGCCCCATCAATTTTAATCACTACGTCAAAATTAACTACATTCTCCTGAATAATTGCTTTTGGATAAATCGCCTTAACTTCCCCTGTAAATTCTTTATCCGGATAGGTATCTACGGTAAATGCCGCCTTTTGTCCAATATTCACCCGTCCTATATCCGTTTCATCGACAAAAGCATCAACCTGAAGTTTTGAAAGATCGATTATTGTCACAAACGTCGGCGCATTGAGACCCGCGGCAATGGTCTCGCCTTCCTGCGTGGTTACTGACGCGATTACTCCAGAAATAGGAGCCGTTATTGTCGCGTAGGATAATTGTATTTTAGCATATTCAAGCGCTGCTTTCGCGTGTTCAACTTCAGCTTTGGCAATTTTGGAGTTATCGTCATAAATCGTTTCTGTAAAATTGAGATCCGTTGTTGCTTTTTTAACATTTACGGCGTTAGGGCCGTTGAATAAAGGGAAACTTAACCTGACTCCCGCAAGCGAGTTGCTTTGCATATTATCGGTAATTCCACTGTAATTTGAGCTTACTTCTCCGGACAAATCAGGGCGTGACAATGATTGGGCACCTTCTACGTTATACCTGGCTATTTCAACTGCTTTAGGGCGCTGGTTTTCCAGTGCCATCAGTTTCGCCTCATTCACGTCAAGTGCCGCTTTGGCTTGTGCGACCTGTGCTTCTAAATCCTTTTTTTCTATTTCTGCGATTATTTGATCCTTCGCTACTTTATTTCCTATATTTGCATAAAGATGTTCAACTTTTCCTGAAATTCTCGATCCCACTTTAACTTCAGCGCCGATAATGGGTTTTACGGCACCCGTCGCAAGAATTGAAGAGCCTATATTCTTTTTTTTGACGATGACAGTTTCAATTAAAGAGTTCTTTTTAGTCTCATCGCCGGATAAAGAAAACTTGGCGGGAGCGAGTCCTGGTAGAGTGAAAAGCATTAAAAGAACAAGGATATGTTTTTTCATTTTTGGCCTCCCCCGCGATTCTTGCCAGCCGGTTTCGGGTATTTCTTATTATTTTTAAAACTATTTTTATATTTCTTAAGGAATTTTTCAAGTACTTGTTTCCGTTCCAAGATAGTCTTCGCCCACACGTGGAGTAGGGAAAGCCCCTTCAGTGTTATCTCGTAATTCCTTTTTGCTGGCCCGGTTCCTTTTGTGTCCCACTTTGAAGAAACATATTTTTCTTTTTCAAGATAACAAAGCGTTCTGTATACCATGGCAGGGTCCGGTTTTGTTTTTTGTAAACCAAAGAGATTCAATTCTTTCATCAACTCATAGCCATAAGAAGGCTTTTGAGATAGAAAGAATAAAAGGCATGGCTCTACGAACCGAGTCATCTTTCCACTTGGACATTCACACTTTTTCATTCCATATTTTCTTGCGATATGACTGCTCTCGAACATATTAATTGCCTCCAATATTCTAAATGTTGTGTATTGCATAACTATATGTACATTACATATATATGATATAATAATTATTCATATTTGTCAATAGATATTTAAACACGACCTTACCCAAAATTTGAAGAATTAAAATATTCTGGGGATTTAGAAATCTGGGAACTAAATAGGGTTCACTGAAAAAAGCCAAAGTTTATTGAAATAAAGACGAAGAAGAGGTATAATAGGGCATAGAAAATGG
>MWCF01000117.1 GCA_002069855.1 Elusimicrobia bacterium ADurb.Bin231
CAAGGGTTTTTGTTAATTCTACTTCTTGATTTTCAAAGACCTTTATTTTTTACTTGACTCTTTATAGGATGTCTTATTGTAATGATATTGCACCATTCGGGCATGCTGCGACACAAGCTCCGCAACCTGTACATTTAGATAAATTTATATTTGCTACATTATCTATAGTAATAGCTTGTTGCGGACAAACATCTGCGCATATACCGCAAGCAGTGCATTTTTCAATTTCCACAACTGCTTTTCTGCCAGAAATCGAAGAGGCTCGCCTAGAAGGTATGCTTCTATATTGAATATTACCTCCGCGAGATATGCCAACACCACGGCCGGTATTCATGCCGCGACCCGCACCGCGACCTGCATTCATACCACGACCGCCGCCGCGGGCAGCACCTTTTCCACATCCTCCCATACCTCTACCAGTACCAGCACCTTGTCCCAAAGGACCAGTTCCATCTCCTCTTGGCATTTTGCCACCTCCAATTAAACAAATTTTACTTTTTACCGCTTGAAATCCCGAAATGATCCGGCACTGTTGACCCGCTAACAGATGTAACATCTCCTTGTTTATATTTTTCCACCGCATCTTTTACCAAACCGCTAACACCTGTAATAATCTTAATACCGGAAGCGCTTAAGGTCTGAAAGGCATTAGGACCCACATTGCCGGTCAATACTGCTTTTACACCTTTCTCTATAATAAATTGGCCTGATTGAATACCCGCGCCGCCGGTACCATTAATATTAGGATTCTCAGTAGCGGAAAACTTCATATTAGCTGTATCAATTATAATAAAATACCTACATCTGCCGAATCTCGGATCAACTTGAGCATCCATATTATTCCCTTGTGAAGTTACACAAATCTTCTCGCCATGAACTGGGTCTGGTTTATTTTGCATTTTTGTCTCCTTTACATCTTTTTTAATGTTCGTTTCCATGATCGCAAACAGTTTTATCAACTCCATATCCCTTTCCAGCGCCGGGTTTACAAAGAGATTCCCCTCCTGTAAGAGTTCCGGCAAGCAATTCTTCTATAACATTATCAATTTTTCCGGAAACACCCATCACAGTTTTTATACCGGAAGCGCCAAAAAGTCCAATAGCCCTTTGTCCCATTCCTCCGGCAATAATGCATTCAACACCCTTGCTTCGAAGAAATTCCGGAAGAAATCCAGGCTCATGTCCGGGATTGGAAATAACTTCTTTTTTAACCAATTTATTTGCCTGAATATCCAGTAATGTAAATACCGGACACCGGCCAAAATGCGCAGAAACAAAATCACCGGCAGTGGATATTGCTATTTTCATATAATCCTCCAGCAAAAATAAATCTATTACAATTATACAGCGTACTGTGCCGCAAGCATAAACCCGCGGCACAGCCACCATACCTTGTTAGACAAAATCTTCTCATGCATGCCCTTTTTAGACGATCCTATACTACGGATAGAATTCTCATCATTTGTCTGCACGACTCTACAATCTGGGCATTATGCGAAAAAAAATAAAATTATTTTTTATTCTCCGATTGAGAAGATTTCTCCAATTCCTCAATCCGCTCGTTTAAAGCGTTAATCTCGTCTTGTAATGCCTTTGACTGCTCTTTCAGCATCTCCGCTTCTTCTTTCGGATCAATATACTCCGGATAGTACGGATAATATCCGTAAGGCATATCGTATCCGGCGTTAACTCTATTGTAAAATGCCGGTGCGGCATACCCTCCCCGTGCCCAGCCCGGAATACCTGTATTATAATACCAATGTCTCCAACCGCGGCCTCCTCCGCGACCTCCAAAATAATTTCTGCCTCTCCCAAATCCTCTTCCTATACGAGCCTGGTTTAATTGAGACAAAGGCACAGCGCAAAAGCCTCTTCCTCTCCCTGTCATAGACCCCATTCCATTCGGTCCTGTTCCGTCAAAACCTGGCATAAAACCACCTCCCTTTAATTTGATATTAATAATCATTCTCATTAACATAGAAAAAAATATACATCATTGTCATTTCTTATCGAAACATTTTTCACATATGCCGTAAAATTGTATAAGATGATTGGTAATCTTAAAATTATACTTTTTAGAAAGACCTTTCTCAGTTTGTTTGAGAAGTTCAATTTCTTCATCTATAAAATCCGTATAATCTACAACACGATTACATTTTGTACAAATCAGATGATGATGATGTTGCGAACCTCCAAATCCTTCGGCAAGTTCATATCTGTTTTTGCCGTCTCCGAAATCAAATTTAAGTATAATCCCCAATTCAGACAGTATATCCAATGTTCTATATATAGTGGCAAGCCCCATATTAGGATACTTGGAACGGGCTTGCATATAAATATCATCCGCGCTGAGATGCTTGTTTGTATTTGAAAGAACAGCCAACACAGATTCTCGCGCACAGGTGATCTTATATCCGCCCCCTCTAAACCGACCGTGCCACCATGAAGAATCGCAACATCTTGTACCGCGCATGCTCCCTCCAAAATTAAATGAGAATAATTCTTATTATCAATTATACCGTATTTCTCTGTTTTTGTCAAGAAAAAAAATGATATTTTTAAATTTTCCTACAATGCGATCTGATTTATTCTGTATGATAACGAATCAATATTTCGCCGATAAAAAAATTATTCCGATGCATTGGTCAATATGTCTCTAAGAAAATTTTCGCTGAAATTTTCCAATAAATAATTACAAAAAAAGCACTGATTCCCTGTAGTGCCCGGAAATTTTATATGCCGCATCGCCATCTTTTTTCTGATACCTGTCAATCCTATGGTAAAAATTAATTTGGTAAAAAAATTATTTTTTATATTATTTAGAATGTCTCCCGGAGTATCCTTGAAGATATTGCCAATGGTCAAGAGTTTGTGACGATTGGCATAGCCGCAGCAGGGTTTAACTGCTCCGTCCGACATAACCATAAACACATTTCCCGGCCCTTCGCAAAAATCCTCACGGAACCATCTGCCATCCCACTGTTTTTGGGAATTTCTTATTTTTCCGATATCGGACAATTCAATAAAAGCAATCTGTATAAAACTTTCCAAACAAGTTATTCCCATTGCTCTATCGGAAAATTTTTTGAATCTTCCGTTTAATTTATAAGCAAGTTTTTCCAACTTATTTATTGTTTTTTCGTCATCTTTACCTATTACGCTTGCTATCGAAATCAAATCTCCTCTATTCCAGACATCAAATGCCGTCTTGATAAACAATGCCACTTTATCGAGATTCTGATTATGGAAAGCATCCACGCTGACGCATATTTTGCCGTCATATCCGCAACTATTCAATCTGGAAAGCACAGCGTAAAGATGTTCTTTGTCTTTATACCACACGCCGTTGGTCATAAGGCAGTCAAAATACAAGCCGGAACTGACTGTGTATTTTGTAATTTTATATAGAAATTCCGGATATAAAAACGGCTCGCCTCCTGTAAATCCTACTTTTTTTATACCCGTATTTTGGCACTCTTTCAAAAATTTTTTTGCCGTTGAAACGGGAAGTTTCAGATTGGATTTTTCCAAATGGCAATGGCTGCATCTGAGGTTGCAGGCCTGTGTCGGAGAAAAAAGCACCTCTAATGACCGAAATTTCATTTCCCGTCCCAGCCGCTCAACACAGCTGCGAGCCACCAGAAAGCGGCGCCTTTATTCAAACAATTTTTTTTCGAAGTATGCGCCGCCTCATTGATGTTGTATATATCGTGTTCCCTGGGAAAAGATAAGTTCTTATATTTTGATTTTGCTATAATGCCGTTATGCCAACTTTCTATATCAGCAAAATCATAAAGAATTTTTCCGTTTTCACGGCAGTACTTCCTAATCTGCTCGTTTCTTAGATACCTGTTATACCCGTCTCTATCGCTGCGATAAGAATGGTGCCCATGCCATGACTGGGCATTGCCTGTCATATAGACAAACATCACTTTCGGATTTAGTTTCTCAAGGTCTGAAATAGAATCCAGATATTTTTGCGTATTCTCGACAGAATTATGATTTTGCTGGCAGCACCACGACCACATAGAAACATTTATATCGAGATTTGACTCTAAAACAGATATTGTAGAGTAAATACCCCCGGATGTTGCCCAGTATTTTTCCGGAGTAATATACGTTTCATTGAGCTGCCCGTCAAATATGCAAAGAGCGTCTTGCTTATAAGGCAGATGCTTCGTTCCAGCAATAAAATCATACTCCGGGTTTTTCGCTTTCAACATTTTCAATCCGGAAATCAATTGCCCGCCGTGCGAAGTATGCGCAAAATGAACCTTAATCTTTCTTTTTGCTTTCATTATCCAAGAAATAGGAATCTTGGATAAATCCGTACAGGTATGGTCTATTATTATAGCGTTTTTACCGCCTTCAATCGCGCGTAAAATCGACTTTGAATAAACCATGCTCAGGAAACATAAACTAATTGCTGCGCGGAAAATTAATCTTTTCATATTTTTACAAAAACAAAATTCTACGGATAAGTCCAGCCGGATTTTTGAGATTTTTTTAATATATAAACTAAATTATTCCCTTCGCTTTCATGCTGAAGAAATCTGTTTTTGTTACGATTATATGGTCAAGAACCTCTATGCCGAGTATTTCGCCGGCAGAGGAAAGCCGTTTTGTTATAGATATATCTTCTTCCGACGGATTTGAATTTCCGGAAGGATGATTATGAACGAATATTACAGACGCAGCGGCCTGTGTTATAGCGGAATTAAAAACCTCCCGGGGATGAACCAATGACGCTGTCAATATTCCTACGGAAACAAATTCCCGTTTAAGAATTTCATTGCGCGCGTTAAGATAAAAGACAAGAAAACATTCTTTGTTGCGCGTTCTGATATCAAACACATAAGGGAGTATGTCTGTAGGTTTTTTAATGGAAATTATATCCTTGTCAAGACCGCGTTTAACCAATTCGACTGCCGCGGCAATAGCGCATGCTTTTGATCTTCCCATGCCTTTAATATCTCTTAATTTGGAAAGCGGTATTCTAACAAAGTCCTGAACAGGATATTGATTGAGTATTTCTTTAGCCAGTTGAAGAACATTCTTGCCTTTATATCCGGTGCGTAAGATCACGGCAAGCAGTTCCTCGTCTTTCAGCGACGAAACGCCTTTGCGTTCCAGTTTTTCTCTCGGAAGATCAATCTTTTCTTTGTTAAACGACATATTGGGAATTTTTAGATTTCTCCAAAAATTCTTCTATCTCCTCTTTCTCTTTTTCGAATCCGCTTCTTCCCATAAGCCCGTAAGTTAAAACTTTTCCAAGTTCCACACCCGGCTGGTCAAAGGCGTCAATTTCAAAAAGCGAACCTATATATGCGGTTGAAAGTTCAAGCATATATATAAGTTGTCCGATAGTATACTCCGAGATCTCCGGAAGATTTATAGTGCAATTCGGCCTGTTCTGTTTCGTAAGAGCTACGCGCGTGGCAATTTCTTCGGATTTGATAAGTTCGTTGAGAGTATGTTTTTCGAGATAATGTTTTTCCTTACTGGAAGGTATTACCACTTTAGCCCGGTAATTTTCAACCGATAAAAATGTTATGATTTTGTCATAAGGACCTTCAATATACAACTGCACCTGAGAATGCTGATCCGTGACTCCAAGCGCTTTTACCGGAGTAGGGCCGATATTCACCGTTTCATTTTTTATATTTGTTTTCTTTCCAAGGGACTCAGCCCACAATTGCCTGAACCAATCAGAAATATCTTTAAGCGACTGGGCATACGGCATCATCACATTAATCCTTTTGCCTTTTTGATACATAATATACTGAATGGCCGCATACATAGCGGCCGGATTTTTCGATATATCCTGCGTGCATCTTTCATCCATAACGCGGCATCCGGCAAGCAACTTTTCAATTTTCAATCCCGTAAATGCGGCAGAAACAAGCCCTACGGGAGACATAACGGAAAATCTACCTCCGACATTAGCAGGAACAACAAAAGAAACGATTCCTTCTTTGTCAGCGAGTTCTCTCAAATATCCCTTTTTTTCGTCTGTGGTTATTATGATATGCTTCTGCCAGTTTGTTATCCCGACTTTTTTTATCAGCATATTTTTCAAATAGAAAAAATTAGCGAGACATTCCGCAGTGGTCCCGGATTTTGAAATGATATTAAACACAGTTTTATTAAAGTTTATTATTTCGGAAAGGGATTTTATAAGTTCCGGATCAACATTGTCCGGAACGAAAAGGCGCGGCCAATTTTTTCTTTTTTCAGATGAAAGAATGTTCCAAAACGGATTATTAAGCGCAGTTTGAAGCGCAATATTGCCGAGCGCAGAACCGCCTATGCCTATTACAACAAAATCATCAAAAAGGCCTTTTTGTTTAAGAGCGAATTTCCCTATGTTCTTTGCCACAGCGCTTTGATAGGGCAAATCCATAAATCCCATTTGACCAGCGGCCTTTTTTTCTTTGATTATATTATTTATCGAGGACAGCTGGGGATACAGCGCCTGAATATCAGAAGCCTGAATACCGTGTTCAGTTCCTACAAAATCGCTTATAGTGTTGGCATAATCTAAAGTTATTTCTTTTTCCATAATTACCTCCCTGATAAAATCATTCCTGATTATCGTCAAATTCTTTGACTATTTCTTTTATTTCCGTCTCTGTCTTTCTGAGCTTTTCTCTCAGAGCTTTTATCAAACTTACGGATTTTCTGACATTGTCTGCAATCCTGTCTATCTCCACATCATCGCTTTCAAGTTCTGATAGTATATCTTGAAGTTCTTTAAGAGTTTTTGTATAAGAAAATTTTTCGCTCATTTAAATCCTCTCTTTTGAAGTTACTACTCCGCGGATGCTTCCGTCTTTCAATTCCACAGCCATATTCTCTCCGATCCCCATGCCATCCACGCTTTTTATTATCCTGTTGTCGCTGCCATGCAAAAGAGAAAAACCTATTTTTAATATGTTCCTCGGATCCTTGGAATTGACAAACCTTTCCCACTCGTCAAAATTATTATAGCTGCCGCTAAAAATTGATTCAGTCAACCATATAATCTTCTCCTGTATCCGATATATATTCTGCCCGAGTTTTTGCGCGAATAGCATTGATTGAGATTTGATTTCCTGGGAAAGATTTTTTAAACGGGAATTCTCCTGTACAAAAAAGGCATCCGCCCCGGCAGTTATGTCGGCAAACAGGTTTTCGCACTGCTCTTCAAAAAGTTTTACGGCGCCGACGATAAACTGGGCGGCGGCTGTGGGAGTTTTAAAGGACATATTGGCGACTTCATCAGCGACGGTTCTGTCTATTTGATGCCCTATTCCGGTAATTATCGGTTTGGATGAGTTGGCTATAGCTACTGCAACTTTCTCTTTGTCAAATCCCATAAGGTCTGACGCGCTGCCTCCGCCTCGAATTATCGCCACTAAATCAACATCGGATTTATTAAAAATCCGGATGGCTTTGCGCACCTCTGTATCAAGGCCGGGCCCCTGCATCCTTGCGTCGCAAATATACACTTTAAAACTATAAGCGGATTTTTTCAATTCATCAGCAAAATCATTGTACGCAGCGGAATCCGAAGAGGTTATAAGACCTATTCTCATAGGAGCGTGGGGAATTTTCAATCCTTTGTTTTTATCCAGCAAACCTGTTTTTAGCAGTTTTTCGAGCAGCAGCTTTTTTTGTATCGCCATCCTGCCCAATGTGTATTCTGCGTCTATGTCGGAAATTCTAAGCTGCACTTTCCCTTGCGGCGGATAAAAATCCACAAAACATTTTGCCCTGATCTGCAATCCGTCCTTTAAATTAAGCCCTGATCCAGCGGAGGCAAGTTTTTCATATATTCTTTTTCTGTCCTCTCCCCATAACACTGCGGATATGGCGGCCTTTCTTTCTTTTGTCTCGCCATTCTGTTCCACAAGTTCAAAATACACCTGTCCGTATGGTCTGGAATAAGATTTTACCGCGTCTAAATCATATCTGTAAATCTCGCCGCAAACCCACACATCCTGATGAAACGACGAATTCAAAACATCGCGAATAAGGTTGTTTAATTGACTGATCGTTAAAGTATCCTGCCGGTCATTCCGATGCGAATCAAACAACGGTCCTAAATCGGAACTTTCATTTTTGGGCATATAAAATCCGCATATAAAAAATTATTTTATATAAGTAAGCCATTTAAACTTATCCGGAGATTTTCCGCGCGCAATCGCGAAATATTTTTGTTGAAGTTTCTTTGTAACAGGACCGCATTTCCCTTCCCCTATCACGATATTGTCTATTTTTGAAACCGGTGTTATTTCCGCGGCAGTGCCTGTCAAAAACACTTCATCAGCTATATAGAGCGACTCTCGCGGTATAGAATGCTGCTCCACACGTATATTCAACTCTCTCGCCAGAAGAAATATAGAATGTCTTGTCACTCCGGCAAGTATCGAAGAACCGGTGGATGGAGTAAATATCACTCCGTTCTTCACCATAAAAACATTCTCCCCGCTGGCTTCTGAAACATATCCGAAAACATCCAACGCAATGGCTTCCTCATATCCGGAAAGAAGGGCTTCCATTTTAATAAGTTGGGAATTTATATAATTGCCTCCTGCCTTCGCAAGAGCGGGAAACGTGTCAGGAGCGGCTCTGCGCCATGAAGAAACATGCACCGACGTGCCCTGTTCCAACGCTTCCTTGCCAAGATACGCGCCCCATTCCCATGCTGCAATCGCGCAGTTTACGGGATTATTCAACGGATTAAGCCCCATCGCACCGTATCCGCGGAACACAACCGGACGTATATAGCATTCGTCGTAACCGTTCTTTTTGGTTGTTTCCACCACCGCGTCAAACAATTCTTTTTTTGTAAACGGTATGTTCATCCTGTATATCTTAGCTGAATCGAACAATCTGTCTATATGCGCCTGCACTCTGAAAATTGCCGGCCCTTTTTTTGTTTTATAGCATCTTAAGGATTCAAATATCGAAGAGCCGTAGTGAACGACATGCGACATAACACTGACTTTGGCATCATTCCATTCAACAAATTTTCCGTCAAACCATATCCTGCCTTTTCCAAAACTCATACCAGACCTCCGTGAAATATTGAAACTTTCTTAACTTTATATTTTATAAAAAAATAAAATATTGTCAATGTAAAGATATTATAAGAGAAATAACTGATATGCCGGCGGAAATATACGGCAGATATTCCTTAAACGTTTTTCTCCGCGAAATTTCCGGCTTTCTGCCTGCGGCTATATCTTCCTTTAACCTGTAAAGATCGTCAAGAATTATTTTGCAGGTGTCGTCCACGGATTTTATGTCTGATTCCTGACGTTTTAAGGTATCACTAAAATATTTTTTATTTATTTCGTCATTTTTAGAAATTCTTATTCTCAATTCATATAATTCCGAACCCATATTTTCAACTCTTGCCAAATACCCCTCCATATCAGCGATCTTTCGTTCCATTATTTTGATTTTTCCGTCGTAAGATATAGATGTCTCAGCCAATTTTTCGACAGCGGTTCTGGTATCAGACATCAACATGGAAAGTGAAGATAATTCATTGGTTATACGAGCTATTTCTATATCCATATCTGTTACGGATATTTTGGCTGAATATGTGGAAATGTCCAAAGAAACACTTTCATTGACCTCCGGTCCTGTTTCCGTAAATACGCAAGACGAACCGAACAGAAATATAATCGTGGCTGCAATCAACCTTTTCATAAATCCATCTTCCTCAAAACCTCCTGGAAATCCTCAGGCAGAGGCGCTTTATAAGTTACTCTCTTCCCGGATCCAGGATGCATAAATGATATTTCATAAGCATGCAACATTTGTCTCGACACAATCTCAGATTTTTTGCCGTATTCAGCGTCTCCTGTGATCGGATGTCCGATGAATGCCATATGCACGCGTATTTGATGCGTTCTTCCGGTAAGAGGCGTAACTTCAAGCAAAGTATTGGTCCCGGAGCGTTTCTTAACGGAGAATAAAGTTTCTGCGGCTTTTTTCGACATTGGGCCTATAATAATTTTTCTATTGCGAGCTGAAGATCTTCCCAGCGGAGCTTCTATAACACCGCTTTTCTCTTTTATGACCCCGTCGACAAGAGCTATATATTTTTTTTTTACGGTTCTGTTTTGAAACTGTTTCGACAAAATCTCTTTTGACTTTTCGTCTTTGGCCGCGATTATTATTCCGGAGGTATCCTTATCAAGGCGATGAACAAGGAACGGAAATAATCGTTGGTTCCAATAATGTATCAATCCGTTAACAAGAGTATCGTTTTTATGAGAACCTGCAGGATGAACCACCAGATTCGGCTGTTTATTTATTGCTATTATGGAATCATCCTCATAAATAATGTTAAGCGGAATATCCGACGGCAACATTGTCTGTTCTTTTGCCGTGAATTGTATGTTAACGCAATCTCCGCAACGCAGTTTGTGCCCTGATTCCGCGTATTTATCATTTATATTCACAAAACCGTTTTTTATCAGGCGCTGGAAATATCCCCTTGAATAATCAGGATATTTCTCTTTCAAAAACCTGTCTAAACGGATTCTGTCTTGTTCGCAAACAATTTTATCCATAACACAATACCAGCAAGAAACATACAAATCGCAGCCATCTGCGTGACAGTTAATCCCCAAATATATCTCCCGCGGAAATCCCCTCTGAGAAATTCAACAAAGAATCTCTTTATTCCGTATAGCATTAGATACATCGCGCATATACGACCTGAAACTTTTTGTTTCGGATACAAATACCTTAAGAACCAAAATATCGCGAAAAGCAATAATGAAGAAAGGATCTGTACAGGGAACAATTCGACTCCATGAGGGGCAAGAGAATCTTCAGGGAAAACCACGCAAAATATCCCGGAACATCTTGTGCCATAACAGCACCCTGCAAAAAAGCAACCCAATCTTCCGATAGCCTGACCGATGGAAAGCGCGATGGCGAGAATATCAGACATCTGGTCAAAACGCAAGCCGTATTTCCGTATAAAATACACGGCTCCGGTTAATCCGCCGATGAAACCTCCGAAAAAAACGAGACCGCCGTTCCATATCTTAAAAATTTCTAAAGGACTTGCTATAAAATCTTTTAGGAAATATAAAACATAATGTATCCTGGCACCGAGTATCGAAATAATGAAAGTCCAGAACACCATAGTCTCCATTTTTTCCCGTTCCACGCCTATACCGGAAGCGTATCGTATCAGAATTTTATAAGAAACAAAAAATGCTATGGCTACAAAAACCCCGTAAGTGTGTATTTTCAGAAAACCTATTTGCAATAATAATGGATGCATATTCTATAATCTTCTCTATAAAAAACTCCCGCAAACATGTTAAGCAGCTATGATTATAACTATTCTGTTAAAAGAGAAATAATTAAATTTTACTATAACCGATTTTACGAAACCATATTATTTGGGAAAATTAAAATTAATATCCGGCGACGCTTTTTCTGTATCCGGAATGTCGTACATTTCATCAGGCTGATAATTGAGAAACCTCGCTATAAACACATCCGGAATTTGTTTTATGCGAGTATTGTAGATAGCCACGGAATCGTTGTAATATTCTCTTCTGTCCGCTATTTGATTTTCAAGATAACTTACTCTATCCTGAAGCTGCTTGAAGTTGTCGTTCGCCTTAAGATCCGGATATCTTTCGGAAACCGCGAACAATGTCTTTAGCGCGCCGGAAAGATTCGTATCCGCGGAAGCCATTTCAGCTGGAGTTTTCGCGCCCAAGAATCTTGTGCGGGCAGCGATTATTTTTTCCAATGTTTCGCTTTCGTACTTCATATATCCCTCGCATACTTTAACAAGTTTGGGAATTTCGTCGTAACGCTGTTTTTCAAGCACTTCAATATTAGCCCATGATTTGTCAATGTTGATTTTGATGTGAACCAACTGGTTGTAAACGCCTATCAAGTATATCACTACACCTACCACAATAAGTCCAACAGCCACAAGAAAAAGAATTGCCGCTCCCATATTTTTCTTTCCTCCTTTTGTTAAAGTTGCCCGGACTTTATATCGGATAACTCAATATTCTCAATATTTTTTATCTAACATCTTTTGTAAAGAATTTCCCACGGTATCAAAGGACCTCCGCGCAAAATTCCCGTCCTTGAAAGAAACGAAGCAAACACAAGTATTGCGACAAGGAATCCGGATATTACCATAAAATACCCCTTAAAATCGAGTTCCCAAGCAATATCTTTTTCGCTTCTGTCGGAAATCACAAAATCTCTGCTGATTTCGCTTTTACCTATGAGTATATCATCATCAAATTTATTTTCCGCCAATTCCTCTTCAAGAAGATTTTTTTCAACATTCAAACGGGCAGTATCCCATTCCGCAGGACTTACATTCCCGTCTTTATCGGTATCAACATGTTTCATCATTTCAGAGTCGGATTTCAAAAGACGCAGGCGTTCAATCAGTTTTTCCCTGTGAGAATCAATTCCATCGTTAAACTTCTTTACAGTGCCGAGCACATAAACCGCGTCTCCTGGCCGTATATACCACTCGGTATATCTCTTGCGCGCACCTGGTGCGCTCTCGCCCGACAACTCGGTATATTTATAATCCGGCGGCAGAATAATTTCCGCTCCGTCAGGATCAACAAGAATCTTGCCCGTATTATCTTCTATATAGAAATAATTTGTTGATTCGCCTTGATTGATTACAGTCCAATAAGTATTGCCTTTATTACCCTTATTTTCCTTTTCCACAAGGAATCTGTAATAAACGCAGCCTGTGCGCGTTATAGGGCTATATAACGGATACTTATTCTGCGCAGTTCCCGCAACCTCCGTTAATCCCATAGCAACTGACCGGATTTTAGAAGTGGGAATATTTTCTATAATATATTTTTTCCTTAGCCGTTCAAACCCTTTAAAGAACATACCTAGGCCTACAAGCATAACAGGTATCTCATGCAAATAGCCCATCACATCCTTTGGATGTGAACACGGGACAATAACGGTAAAAATTATTACCGTAACAAACACAAAAACAGGAAATAAAACCAAATATCTTTTTGCGACGGCAAAAAACACTTTATACCTCTGAATGACATTTGTTATAGGGTATATTTTATCTAAAAAGCGATAAAAATCAATAATAAATATACAACCTTACACACTCATATAAATTTTAATACTGCGCGCGCAAAAATATTTTATATTTTCTCACACTCATTCGTAAGGCATATATTTTAGAACTTTATAGTATAGATTGGGAACCGCGCACAGATGGATTCTGTTTTGGAGATGCTCGCCTTGACTGGCAAAAAAAATTCGTCGTTATTCTATTATTGATTCTTCTTCGGAATTCAATTCGTCTATGGCGGCAGCATTGGAAACTCTGGCCTGTTTTAATATCTCGTCTACTCCTATAAGTCCTTCCTTTATCTGCGTTTTAACACCGAATATTTCGGCAAATATAAGGAACAGAATTATCGGAATGACGAAAAAGAAGAAATAATATTTATACCAGGGCAAGGGTATGACATTTACGGTAAATCTGTCAATATTGAAAAGAATTATGGTAACTGACAAATAGATTACGGAGAAATTAAGCCGCGGGTCAGACGCGCGGGCAAGACAAAAACCGTTGTATCTTTTCTTGATAAAAGGCCAGAGCAGAGAACCGCCCATATGCCCGGACAGATCCTCCGTGATATGTGTGGCAAACCCCAGAAAAGCGATTAATCCGTATAAATACCAATTCGTAAGGTTAAAAAAGTAAGTTATGGCAAAAACCGGCAATGACAGGAAAAATCCGAGCACATAACTGTGGCTCCATGTTCTATGCCAAGGCAAGAATTCGACAAGCACGTGTTCCCCGAACTTCTGGAATCCGAACTGGGGTCCGCTCATAATGTCAACTGCGGACGGCCTGCCGTGCGTCTCCAGCATCTTTCCGGATTTCAATTTATATCTTCCGACCCTGTTTTCTTTGGGAGCAGTGCCTTCAAAAGGAACCTGGGATGTGCTTACTATCTCATTTAAAATAATTACAACTTCGTTATTCTCTCCGTCGAATTTAATAACGTATTGTCTCCAAAGGTCGGAACCGAGCTGCATCGGATAAAGTTGTACCTTTACCAATTTATCTTTTTCAAACGCCTCCTCCATCGCTTTGCCCATGCTTTCGGCCATCTTCTGCGGGTCGGGGTGTATAGGATCGCAATCTATATCATAATCCGGAAGAGAAAAGAACTGTCCGAATTTGAAATCAAGAGTATCCGGCATAATTCCGTAAAGAGCCCCAAGGACCAAAATAAAAGAAGATTCTGCGCCTTCTACGATTCCGCCGCGCGAAGCCATACAAACAGCCTTCGGAAAAAATGTCGCTACAGCAAGACCAGAAACAAAATGTGTTATACCTTTCATAGTTAAAATTTTATAAGACCGAGGAAATCCGCAATCTTTTCTCCGTAACCCGCCATATTAAGAATTATAGGAAACAACAAAACAGCCATAAGATTGCTTCTGCGACAGTGATAAAAGACCGGTATGGTGCCTATGCAAGTGGATACTATCATTACAAAAATCCCGTTTAATCCCGTAAGAGAATAAATAAAAATGACAATCAACACAAGCATTACAACATACATTAATTTAAAATTAATCTTTTGCAAGACTTTCACAGCGACCTTCGCAAGCCACATCAACATCAAAAAAGATACGCATCCTGAAAGAACAATTATGGAAAGAATAAGAAAATAATCGTTGTCTTGAGGCGAAAAATAAGGTTTCAATATTATATTTAATCCGCCTTTGGCAAACCCGTAAGGAGACAGCCCTGTAATGACAAAAAGGAAAAGGAATGAACCGACATAATAAATTACCTTTGCGACTCCTCCGCCGATTATAAATATTTTATCTCCACGAAGAGCAGTAGCTGCGCCGGCAATAATCCCTCCGATTCCGGCTGTAATCAAAGGAACATACCCTGAAATAAATCCTGATATGCATCCCTGATAAGACGACAGCACCAAAGTTTTCCCGTCTAGATCAATGGTCTCTTTGGGAACAAATTGTTTCGGTATTTTATATGTTATAAGCAGATTTTGTATCATGGACGGAATCGCAAAAAGCCCTATAAAAACAGGCATAATATTTTGAAATGCCATCTGGTGAGTGACAATGCTTTTGCTTATTATCAATATTCCAAGCAGTCCCGCCAGCAAAAAGGATGCTATCCCTGCAAAAAGATTGGCCCACGCACCGCTGAATTTCTGCCATACGGTTTTGCCGTAACCCGCGCCTTTAGGCCATTCGCTCATAAGCATATAAGCCACAACAGTCAGCAGTATCCACGCAAGGTTTGGACGAACTATATTATTTATATAAGGCATTATTTTATAAAAGAAAGGGGTTCCGACAACCAGGAACAATACGCCGACAAGAGAACCTATACCGGACATAATAACAGTTTCATATCCTTTTCCCAATAACAGATTTTTGGTTCCTGGAAGAATTATAGCTGAAGCGGATTCGTCAGCCGCGCTAAACAAAGTCATAGGTATGCTGTTAAGAAAAGCAAAGGCTACTATAAGAGAAGTAAAAAACGGGATCATAGCGATTTCAGGCAAAATATCAGCCATAGATCCCCAAATAAGAAGCGCTATGCCCGCAACATTGTATATGTGCAGCGAAGGCAAAAACGATATAAACGAACCTACAATCGTGCCGCCGAGCGTATAAACAAGAATTGTCAAAAAAAGTGTCATTTTATTCTTCTTCTGTTATGGTAATTTCGCTATCTTCCGTCTCTTCCTGCTTTTGCGAAGATTTATTTTTCCGTGGCGATCTTCTTACAGGAGGAGATGTGTCTTCGACAATTGTTAAATCGGAAATACCGTGTCCCTTTTTTACAAGTTTTAAATTTTCCGAATGTCCCGGATTTTTAAGTTTCAGCTGGAACGAACCCCTGTATGAATCCACTATGCCCATAAGTTCAAACACAGCGCCGGGGGATCCGAGATTATCATTGACGGTTTTATCAGTTATCAAAGTCAACTGGGAATTAAATATCGTAAGCGGAATACTGCCTGTGCCGTCATTGACTGTAATCGTCTTCCCCGCGGAAAATTCCCGCACATCTTCAACGGTAACCCTGAAAATATAAGACTTTTTAAGATCTGCTTTTGTTATATCCTTTATCTTTTTAGGGACCGGCACATATTTTTCAACGATCAAAACTCTTTTGGGACTTCTAATAAACATAGAATTGCCGAATTTTTCGTTTATGTTCAACTGCCCGACAACTTTTACGACATCTCCTTCATTAGGAAGGTCTTTGCCGAAAAACTTTTTAAAATCGCTCAATGCGTTAAATCCGTTCAGATTCATTCTTCCGGTGCCGTCGTCCACAGTAAACCTGAAAGAATTCTTTTCGTCGTCAGTGCGAACTGAAATTATTTTACCGTTTATTTGCACAAGCGCATTGTTCATCCGTTCTGTTATCTCTTCGATGCGCACCGTAGGAATTTCCTTTAACTTTGAAGCGTACCAGAGCATTACAAGCCCAATAATAGAACCGATCACAGCCACTTTTTTCACGATTCTCAGGCTCATTCTTTTAGTAAGGTGTGCTTGGCAATGAGGACATTTTTCGTAGGGGCCCACAAATCTGCCACAAGAAGGGCATAGGGCATCCGGCATTACTTCTATTTCTTTGGACGGAATACTTTTTTTGTCTTCCATATTGTTTTACTCCCTGTCCTTTGATTGAAATACTTGTATTTATGTTACAATAGTTTGCGGAATATGTCAACAAAAAAATTTCAAAAAAACTTTTTTCCAGGTCAGTTCAGGTAATAAAGTAATCCACAAGATTCATGCTTCTGGACGGATGCCGCATTTTCTTTATAGCCTTCAGTTCTATCTGACGCACCCTCTCCCTCGTTATGCAGAATATTTTCCCCACATCTTCAAGTGTCATAGGGCATCCGGTGCCTATGCCGAATCTATATCTGATTATCTTCGCCTCCCTGTCTGTAAGGGTGGCAAGGACTTCTTCTATTTTCTTATATCTGAATTCCGAAAAAAGATGTTTCTCCGGAGTTTTATCTTTTTTGTCTTCTATGAAATTTTCAAGCTGAGCGTCGTCGTCGTCGCCTATGGGAGTTGAAAGAGAAAGCGGTTCCATGGTAATGCGCAAAAGAGTTCTTACCTTTTCCGGAGACATTTTTAGATATTTGGAGTATTCTTCCACAGTGGGATCGCATGCGTAATCCTGATGATGTTTCCTGTAAAACCTGTTAAGTTTGGATGCCATCTCTTTCATATGAACCGGTATTCTTATGGTTCTGGACTGATCGGCAAGGGCTCTGTTTATGGATTGCCTTATCCACCACGTGGCATAAGTGGAAAACTTAAATCCTTTCTTGTATTCAAATTTTTCCACAGCCTTAATTAAACCGAGATTGCCTTCCTGTATAAGATCAAGCAGAGAAAGAGAAGGCGAATGCAAATGTTTCTTAGCTATGGATATAACAAGCCTGAGATTGGCTTTTATAAGGTCTGATTTTTCATGTCTTAGTTCTTTTTCAAGGATTTCGATTCTCGCTGCTGCGTTTTCTATATCTTCCACGGGAATATTAAATGTTTTCTTTATATTCCGGAGTCTGGATTCCGCGACTGACACTTTTTCCATAACTTTGTCAAAACCGTTATAATCCAACTTGGTAAGAACCTTGAATTTGTTTTTGGTGATCTTTCCTTTGGCAGCGGATTTATAAAGTTTTCTCAAATCCTCTATGCCGTATCCGCTCCTCTTATGGACCCCGGAAATAATATTTTTGTGCTGCGATATCTTTTCCGCGTAAATTTTTATTTTGGATTTCAACTTATTGAATTTTTCTTCATTCAAATTAAGACCTACTATTTTTTTTATAATCTCTCGTTTACGATCATTTATCTTCTGCTCTATCAAAGATATGCCGGATTTATCTCCTTTGCGCTTTTTAATGGATTTTTTAAGACGATCTATTTCCGCCTGGATCTTCTCTATATATCTGGAGGTGTCGGCCATTTTCCTTTTCATATTTCGCAATGTTATATCGGTTTTTCGACCGCGAGGCATAAATTCTCTCGGAGAAGCAACGCTTGTGGCTATAAGCATATCCCAGTTTTTAATCTCTTTCACAGACAAGGGGGATTCCAGAACTATCATTTTCAACAATCTGGTTTTTTCCCATATGCCTTTCGTAAGCATCAGTTCATCCTTGCGCACAAGCAAAGGAGATTTACCGATTTCCGAAAGATACATTCTAATGGGATCCTCCATGCGCAATTCAAGATCTTCCTCTGTCGTAGAGGACTGCTGTTTGCCGAGCAACGATATTTCAGCTTCATTCTTCTCTTTTACAGGTATGGACAATTCGGAAAGCGTAACAAAAAAATCATCCATTTCCGAAGCAGTCATTTCTAAAAAAGGCAGATGATGATAAATCTCTTCAAATGTAAGATACCCGACTTGTTTGCCATGTTCTATAAGATGTTTTATTTCTTTGTCATCAGTCATTTATGTGACCCCTTTATTTTTTTAGCCATACTTGAAAATTCGTCCGGAGTGGCGGCAAGGCCGTGAAGTTTCTTTTTATTGATCTTAAGCAATACGGAATTTCTGTATTCTTTAACATAGCTCTGCGGATCAGATATCTTAAAATCATTCATAAATATGTCGGTAATGTTATGCGCCGTTCCCACCAATAAAGAAAGTTCTGCGGGGGAGATAGAGGTCTTGCCTTCCTTCTGAAGAGTTCTCAACACGCCATATATTTTTTGCGCAGCACCCGTGGTAAACACTTCGTCGCATATATCCGTAAAATAATCTGTCATTTTAAGATCCTTTACCAAAATCGACAAAAGAATGTTCATCGCCATAGTTGTGCTTTGCGGCGAAGAAACAGCTACGCGGTCATGTCCGCGAAAACGGTTTTGCTTTATCTTAGACATCTCCAGATACAAAAATTCGCTCTTTACTTTAAGCCGTTCCGATAAAATTTTTAAATATTCCGATTTAACGACCATATTGGGAATCTGGGCGATTGTAAGCAACGCTGCCGCGGCAATTCTCTTTTTGCCGGATATTGTTTTTATGTCAAACTGTTTGGAGTTTTCATCAACTAAAAAATCCACATACGTTTTGGATTTTTTATAAATATTCTCCAATCCTTTCGCGCCTGAATCCAAAAGAACTTCATCCGTGTCGCTTTTATCCGGCAATACAGCTATTTTCACCTGAAAATCATTGGCCAAAAGTATATCCGCAGTTCTTAAAGCCGATGTCCTGCCAGCTGCATCCGAGTCATAAGCCAATATTATGTTGTCGGAATATCTTTTCAGTACAGACGCCTGCTGCTGCGTAAAAGCGGTGCCTAAGCCTGCCACTGTTTCGGTAATCCCGAATTGATGCGACACAACCACATCGACATAGCCCTCAACCAAAACACATCTGTTTTTTTCTTTGATACTTCTCCCGGCGAAATTCAATCCGTACAACACTCTGCTCTTTGAATAAACCAATGTTTCCGGAGAATTAAGATATTTTGGCATCACGACATCATTCAGGGTCCGGCCGCCGAAAGCGAGAACTCTTCCTGTAACGTCGAATATGGGAAATATTATTCTATTGTAAAAAAAGTCCTTTAATCCGGAGGATGCCAAACCGCTTTTTTTCAATATATCCGCTGAATATTTTTTTTTTAACGCCGCATTCACCAATGCGGACCCGTCGGAGGGAGCATATCCCAATCTGAAACGTTTGACAGTATCCCGTTCAATGCCTCTCTTCTCTATCCATTCCATGCAGCGACGGTTTTTTTCAAGGTATTTCTGAAAAAAAAGACACGCGTCCTCCAAGACATTGTAAATTGTTTCTTTTTCCTCGGCAATACGCCCATCCTGCCCGGAAAATCCGTCTTTAATTTCTATACCTGCTTTGCCAGCGAGTTTTTTTACGGCTTCCGGATAATTGATGCCTTCTATGCGCATCACGAAAGTGATGGCATTACCTCCAGCATTGCATCCGAAACAATGAAAAATCTGCTTGTCCTGATTCACGTAAAAAGACGGGGTCTTCTCGTTATGAAACGGACACCGCGCCCTATAATTTAATCCCGCTTTGGCAAGATTCACATAATCGCCGACAACATCAACTATGTCAATGGAATTTAATATATTCTGGATTGTTGTTTGAGATATAGCCATATCAATATATAGGATTTTCAAAATGCGATTAAAAACTGAAACTCGCCTATCGGCGTTGAATCCTGCGGAATCCGGAACAGGAAATTATCTCGATGTCTCCGAATTTATTTTCAACCCTGTCTAGCAGAAGATTAAGACCGAGAGTGTCGCTGGAAATATGTCCCGCTATAACAACATTGATATGTGATTTTTCCGCGGCTTCAAGATGTTCCTCAGACATATGCATAGCCACAATCGTGCCAACCCCGGCATATGAGAGTTTTTCTATGAATTCCACGGCGCCTTCAGTGCCTCCGGTCATATCAACGAAAACCTTGCCTGCGCGATTATCATTCCCGCCCACAACCACGCGCGGACCAAGCGTCTCTTTCTCGGAATTTGAATACTCCGGGATTGTTTTTAAAATTTTTACCGCATCTTCAACGGTATAAATTTTGGTGGCATCGAATCTTTCCTGCAAATATTTGGCCACATGATTGTCCGCCACAGTATGCGCGCACATCAAAGGCAGCTCCAATAACTTTGCCGCGTCAACGGCGCGAGTGTGATTTACAGGCATCACCCTGTGAGAAACTTTCTTCATTCTCTTGGAAAGCAATCCTTCCGCCACATTTATCGGGACACCGAAGCGCGCCAATATTTCGGACTGCATACCCATAACTTCGTAAAAATTCGCGTAAGCGTATCCCGAAGGATGGTGGGACATTACAAGATCAATATTTTTTCCTGAAGAACGAAGATATTCCGCGAGCAGTATTTCAGAGACATCTATGTCTATGCCCAACATTATCGTTTTTATTTCTTTATCTTCCGGACCGTTAAGTATGCGGGTATCTATATACGGATTTTGAAGCCGCTCCATATCGAATACAGATTTCTTTTCCGCGGATAATTTTTCGTATTTGCCTTTAACTATCGCTAATTCACCCTTTACGGTGTCTATGCCCCGCGGATCCGCGGACATACCGGCATCTACAACAAATCTATACAGCTCTATAAGCTTCATCAAACACACCTCTCAGATAGATTTAAACGCGGCCAGCACCAAAAAGAAAACCGGCGCGTGGCGCAGGCGCGAACAATTAAATACAAAAAAATAAAAAGCGATAAAGAAAATACGAAAAAAGGCGTCATCTTTTATCTGTAATATACACGTCTTTTCGATTTCCTTTTCGATTCTTTCAATTTGCGTCTTTTTTTAACGGACGGGCTTTCGTAATATTCGCGTTTTTTTATTTCTGTTAATATCCCTTCCCTTTCGCACTCTCTTTTGAATCTTCTTAAAGCTTCTTCGAGAGATTCTCCGTCTCTAATTTTAACATTTGCCAAATCAAACACCACCTTTCTTTTTAAACTCCGTATTATCCGGGCGGCCAAGTCATTTCTCTTCCGCCCAATATATGCCAATGTATATGAAACACCGACTGTCCTGCCGCTGAATTCGTATTTAACACCAGCCTGTATCCGCTTTCGCTTATCCCTTCGCTTTTTGCAATCTTTCTCGCCAAAATATTAGCTTCAGCGATTAAATATTCGTCGGATTTCTCAAATTCATTCAGCGAAGCAATATGTTTTTTGGGAATTACTAAAACATGTACCGGCGCTTGAGGATTAACATCCCTAATCGCTATAAGGTTTTCCGTTTCAGATACAATATCCGCTTTTATCTCTTTTTGTATAATTTTACAAAAGATGCAATTACACATTTTTATATTATAATAAAAATTTATAGAAATGTCAAGTTTTTGTATGCGTTAAAATTAAATTTTCCGGTATTGAAAACTGCCTGTTTTTAGAACTGTTTCTGCTCCAAATCCCCCATAGTAGCATTATTTCCTTTTTTCAGCGAACTTTTAAGTTTTATACTGCGGTTTTATAAAACTCGTCCGGCACTAAAAATATCAGACAGAACAGCTCTATTTCAGATAATACGATAATTCTTTTTGAAATTTTAACAAATAAGGAGTAAATTGCTCGGATATTGAGTTATTACGAATCTCTTTGTAATCGGAATCGTAAATTTTAAGTGATGATAATTTATAGGATTCTGTGGGAAAAACTACTGTGTGTCCATCGTATATCATAGCCATCTCATCCCATGAAGACACTATTGCGAATCTATGCTCCTCCGCACCGGTCAGAGATACTCCGTGAGAATAATCAGCCGCATCATTTACGCAGCCGAACATGGGAAGCAATGTCGGCACTATGTCCGCATGCGAAGTAAGCTTAGAGTATCTGCCTGGGTTCTTCGACGGGAGACGCATAATCATGGGAACTTTTACCTGCTCCATGCAAAATCCCCTATTATGTCCGTAAAATCCTTTTTCAAAAAACGCTTCGCCGTGATCGCCGCTTATTATGACGACAGTGTTATCCAAAATCTTAGTTTTTTTAAGCGACTCTATTATTTTACCGACAAGAAAATCATTATAATGAATCGCATTTTTATACCTGTTGAACACAGGCTGTATATTGTCTTTATTCAAAAGCAGATAATTAAATTCCGGGACAGTTGGCCGGAATTTTTCGTACTCCGGCGGAAATCCGTAACTGCCGTGAGGACAATCCAGAAACATAAAGGCGAAAAAAGGCGCGCGAGGACTCGGCTTTTCAATATAATCAATCAGTCGTTCAGTAATTTCCAAATCCTTTTCAGGTTTTGATTCAGCTGCTGGATCGTCATAAATATCCTTCCCGTCAACATTTACAAAACATGTCTTGGTGAACTCCGGAAAAGTCAGTTTTGTCGCGGAAAATATTTTAAATTCATAGCCGAAATTTTTCATCGCGTCCATTAAAATCGGGGAACGTCTTTCGCCGAGAATCGCATTCCAGTAAAACCCATGCAACCCGTAAAAAATGCTGAACACGCCAAACCTTGTACAATTTCCGCCGCTGTAATGATTTTCAAACACCATAGAATCTCTGGAAAATTTAATTATATTAGGCGTTATATCCCGGGCAAACATATCATATCTAAAAGAATCTATAAGAATTATTAAGATATTGGGAAAATCTGCCGTCTGTTTTTCATATCGCAACTGTTGTTTCGGATAAGACAGCGCGGAATATTTCGTTTTTAAATGAATGCTCCGGGTTTCGGCATTGTTTAGTTTAAGATGCTTCTGAGCGAATTTTTTTATAGTGAGCGGTTGATATAATGGATACAATTTAGAATGCCGTGTAATTTGAGTTATATTGTATAAATCTCCGTATGCATACATAAACTTATCTGACAGCAGTATCAGACCGAACAAAAAAAAGAATATATAAACAAAAGACTTTTTTATAATAACATTTCTTTTGTGCACAAAATGTTTAATATAATAATAAATTGTTACTTGCATCAATACCAGCGCTACAGCGATTATTATCAGATAGGCTTCCGTGGATTTTGTAAAATCCAGAGATTCCCATCCACCTTTTGTTAATATCAAATTCAAAACAAGACCATTTATATGAAAACGGAATATGCGAAATATGGCAACATCTATAAATATCAAACAGTTAAACAACACCATAACTGCTATTGTTAAGAAGTCGGACAAAAATTCTTTTGTACTAACGAAATTGAAAATAAAAATTGCGAAAAATAAAAGAATATACAATGATAAAAAATGAGACAGGAGCGATATTACAGCAAAGAACATTTCCACAGAGTTCCAACCGACATTTCTGAAGTATTGCGTGCCCAGTAACAATGTAATAATAAAATTAACCGCAAAAAAACCAACAATGGTTTCCTGTTTTTTATTTTTCATAAAATAATGATTTTATTTTCCGGAATTCCCGCAGGAACCTTCATATAAATATAATTAGATGTATAGCCGTGTCCGTTGGATTCGGTAAGAACAGCCATTTTTCTTCCTTTGAATTTCGCCAAAAAATTTTTTCTTAATTGAGAATCCAGCCTTTTCATAGATTCTGTTCTTGTTTCTATTTCCGCTCTGGAATATACCGGCTTCATTGATACTGCTTCCGTCCCGGGGCGTGGAGAATATTTAAAAACATGCAATCTGGAAAAAGCGCATTTCTGTATGAATTTGTAAGAATTTTCAAAGTTTGCCTCAGTTTCCGTAGGAAATCCCACGATAACATCAGTTGTAATGCCCACATCCGGTATTTTTTTTCGTATGGATTCTATTTTTTCAATAAATAGATCTGTATTGTAAGGACGACGCATATGCCTTAAAGTTTCATCGTCTCCGGATTGTAAAGAAATATGCAAATGTCTGCACATCTTATTTGAACAAGCCATGAAATCTATCAATTCCTCTGAAATTTCGGCAAAGTCAATGGATGAAAGCCGAATGCGGTAAAGTCCATCAATCTTATCCAATTCTTTAAGAAGATCAGTTAAGCCGATTATTCCTTTTTTTGCAGGCCATGAATACTTCCCGAGACGTATCCCGCACAGCACAATCTCTCTGCAGCCGCCGGTTACGTATTCTTTGGCTTCGCTAACCACATCCGATGGCATTTTGCACCACATTTCGCTTCTGACTTTCGGAACCACGCAATAAGCGCATCTGCCGTCGCATCCGTCTTGAATTTTTATAAATGCCCGGGTATGATCTAAGAAATTCCGCCGATCGCCGCGAGAATCGCAGCAGCAATTTTTGATGCCAAGAATATTCGTTATGTTTTTCTTTTGGGAATTATTAAAAAATTTCACATCGGGAAAACTTTTTTTGAGTTCCTCCGGAGCGCGCGTGGCATAACATCCGGTGCAGAAAATTTTAGCGGATGGATTAATCCTTTGAAAACTTCTTATGAATTGACGGGCTTTTTTATCCGCTGAACCTGTAACCGAGCAGGAATTTATAATTATGACATCCGCGCTCTCAGGCATCGCAATCTTAGCGCCTGCAACGGCAGCCAGAGAGGACATTAAAGCGGTGTCGCATTGATTTACTTTGCATCCGAACGTATGAAAATAAATTTTCATTCTAAATATGTCTTTCCATAAAAAAATAATTGATTAAATATCGGCAACCTTTTTCTGAAATTCATGTTGTTTGCGCGGCACATATCAATATCTTTCAAGAAAGAATCACAAGATTGTCCTTATGGATTATTTCGTCATAGTCCCTGCGGCATAAAAGTTTATGTATCTCGGAACTTTTATGGCCTTTGATTTTATTTATATCTTCGCACGAATAAAAAACCATGCCTTTAGCAATTTCCGTATCGGCGCAAAAAACACTTACTATGTCTCCTCTGTGAAACCCGCCTTCCGCGAGCAAAACTCCCGAAGGGAGCAAACTTGTGGACATTTTACCTATAGCTCGGGCCGCGCCGGCATCCACCAAAATTTTACCGGACACCCTGGCTCCAAAGGCGATCCATCTTTTTTTGCCTTCCATTTTTTGTTCGGATATGAATTTGGTACATTTTACGCTGCCGCCCAGGATAGAAGACAAACAGGAATATTTTTTACCGTTTACAATAAACATATCCACGCCTGACGCCATCGCGATTTTTGCCGCTGACAATTTGGACGCCATGCCTCCGATAGACAAAGAGCAGCCGGCGCTTGAAGTCGCAGCGCGTTTCATTTCATTGGTAATTTCCCTGACCTCACGCATAATTACGGCATCTCTGTTTTTTCGAGGATCTCCGTTATAGAATCCGTCCACATCCGTAAAAATAATAAGCGCGTCTGCTCCGACTTTGGACGCCACTACTGCGGATAAAGTATCATTATCCCCGAAATTTATTTCTTCCGTGGCTACAGTATCATTTTCGTTTATCACTGGCACAACACCTAAAGATAAAAGTTTCAAAATGGTATTGCGGGCATTCAAATACTTTTCTCTATCGTAAAAATCATGTTTTGTAAGCAATATCTGGGCGACAATGCCTCCGTGCTTCGCACATAAACGCTCCCACATTTTCATCAGATCAACCTGACCTATAGCAGCCGAGGCCTGCTTGCCGGGCAAATCAACAGGCCTTTTTTTAAGTCCTATCTTGGTAGCGCCCAAAGCGATGGCTCCGGATGAAACTATTATTGCTTCATTCCTGGCTCTGATGAAAGAATATATTTCTTCTACCAATCTGTTCAACGCGCAAGTGCCGGAATCAGATGTTTGCCCTGTAATAAATCCGCTGCCGATTTTTATTACCACTCTTTTATATATTCTATTTTGAGAGTTTTTCATAAGTGAATTCATATTTCCCCACTTTTACAATGTCTCCGTGTACAGCGCCGTGGTCTGAAAGGCTTTTTTCTATGCCGATACTTTTAAGTATTTTCTGCAGCCTGTCCACAGATTCCTGTTCGCTAAAATTGGTCATCTCGACGAGGTCTGTGACCTTGCGGCCGGTTATCACAAATCCTTCCTCTGATTTATGCACTTCAAACGCGGGAGTATATTTATAATAAACCGGCTTCGCGACATCGTCCTGAATCAATACAGGTTTTATGCGGGCTGATTCCTTAAAAACCTCGGCTAAGAGTTCTTTTATTCCCTTGCCTGTAACGGCTGAGATCGGAAAAACTTTTTTTCTGTGTCTTTTGAAACTTTTTAACGATTCGACGGAATCCGGCAGATCGATTTTATTTAACGCTATAATCTGCTTCTTGAACGCTATCTGCGGACTATATTGTTCAAGTTCTTTATTAACAGCCAAAAAAGTGGCATATGCGTCTTTTTGCCCGTATCCGCAGGAATCTATAAGATGTATCAACAATTTCGTTCTCTCTATATGACGCAAAAATTCTCCACCAAGCCCCTTACCCTGATGCGCGCCCTCGATCAAACCCGGAATATCCGCGAATACAAGCGACTTTCCGTGGAAACCGACCACACCGAGATTGGGAACTAATGTTGTAAAAGGATAATCGGCAACCTTGGGTTTGGCTGCGGAAATTACGGATAAAAGCGTGGATTTCCCTGCATTCGGATATCCTATAATTCCGACATCTGCAATCAATTTAAGCTCGAGCTCTGCGACCCATTCCTCTCCGGGTTGTCCTTTTTCATTTATCCGAGGCGCTGTATTTCTCGATGATTTAAAACTTGCGTTTCCTCTGCCACCGCGGCCGCCGTTAGCCAATATCACAGTTTGATTGTTCTTTGTCAGATCCGCGATTACAGAACCCTCCCTGCGAACAATTGTCCCTATAGGCACTTTAATTATCAAATCCCCTGCTGACTTACCGACGCAGTTGTTCCCACTTCCCTGTTCGCCGTTTTTCGCGGTATAATGCGGATTTTTTCTCAAATCAAGAAGTGTCGTAAGATTATAATCAGCAATCATTACCACACTCCCGCCTCTGCCTCCGTTACCGCCGTCCGGGCCGCCGTACGGTTTAAACTTTTCTCTATGAAAAGACAGGCAACCGTCGCCGCCCTTTCCTGATTTTATAAATATTTGAGCTTTATCAATAAACATAAAAGAAAAAACGGGCAGATACAAAAATTCGCTTATACCTTATGAAAGCAACACAAATTTTTCACTGACCCGTCCTATTTTGAATTAATTAGATACCGGTATAACGCTTATCTTCCTTTTTCCTTTGGATACATATTGAAATTTTAATTTACCAGCAATCTTGGCAAAAAGAGTATCATCTTTCCCTACACCGACATTAAGGCCAGGAAAAAACTTTTTCCCTCTTTGTCGAACAATAACACTACCTCCGCTAATCAATTGCCCGTCGAAACATTTTACGCCGAGCCGCTTGCCGCAAGAATCTCTGCCGTTGGTACTCGAACCCTGACTTTTAGTATGAGCCATAATTTTCCTCCGTTTAACCTATTTTAACTATTTCAACTTCCGTGTATTTTTGTCTATGCCCTATGGTTTTTTTATAACCTTTTTTAGGACGTTTTTTGAAAGCAATAACCTTTTTTCCTTTCACATCCCCAACTACTTTCGCGAGCACCTTTATCTTTGAAACATCGCTAATTTTGCCGTCTGCTCCAAAAAAAAGTATCGGATTTAACACAACTTCTTCACCTGCGGATTTACCTTGAATATCCAATTTAATTCTTTTTCCTTCTTCAGCTTTGTACTGTTTTCCGCCCACATTAATAATAGCGTACATATTTATCTCCTTGGCAAAACAAAATATTTTTCTACTATAATTTTGTAGCATTTTATTATACCAAATAATCTTAAACTGTCAAGCCCACGTATCAAATCATGTAAAATGTAACCCAGGTGGTAATCGTCAAATCATGTATAATCTAACCCTG
>MWCF01000118.1 GCA_002069855.1 Elusimicrobia bacterium ADurb.Bin231
TTGCGAATGTTCTATTCCCATAAATACCTCCTTTACAAATTACTATTTATCTGTAAGCATATTATAACACAAAAAGAGCAAATTTTCACATTTGCCCTAAAAATTTATTAAATAATTTTATCCATTTATTTCTGTTCCATCTTTAAATCTAAATACTATGACATCCTTATCTTTAATTGTCGCACTTTCTAGCAAACTTCCCCAAACCAAACCATCAAATTTTGTCAAAAGCTTTTCTTGTTTCTTTAAAGTATTAATGTAATCTTTTATCATCTGATGCTTAGCTGCTTGTTGAGATAATTTAATTTCTAGTTGTTCAAACTTGCATTTAGTTTCATCATAGTTTTTTATTAAGGCATCATATTCTTTTTTATATTTTTCTTGATTTTGTGCTACTCTAGAATTTATATCGATTAGGTCTTGTATTTTTTCTACTTGTTCCGTTAGGCTATTTTCCAATTTTTCTTTTTCTTCTAGCAATTCTTTTTTGTTACATATCTTATCAAGTACTTTTTCTAAATTTGAAATTATCTCATCTTTACTTTCAATTAATATATTAACTACATTTACAAATCTGCTTTCGATATCTTCAGACCTTATTGCGGGTGTTTTACATTTCTCTTTTCCAGAGTATTTACTATTGCATTGATACATTACCCTTCTATACTTATCATTTGAATGCCATACTTTAGCTCCATAGCTACCACCACATTCTCCACATCTAATCTTCGCTGTCAAAATATCAGTTCCACTATACTTACCCTTAAGCATTAATCGTCTATCAATTTCTAATCTTACCATCTCAAATACATCTGGTTCTATAATCGCTGGATGGTTATTTTCAACATAGTATTGTTGTACCTCTCCATTATTTATTTTTTGCTTTTTAGTTAAGAAATCAACAGTATAATGCTTTTGAAGTAACGCATCTCCTTTATATTTTTCGTTGGTAAGAATACTCCTAACAGTTGTAGCATACCATTTTTGTTTATGTCCTGGAGTCTCTATTCCATCATTTGTTAGTCCCTTTGCAATAGCAACAGATGATGACCCTGATAAAAATTCACGATATATCCTTTTTACAATCATTGCTTGTTCTTCATCAATAACAAGGTTTCCATCTTCTCCTTTTTTATAGCCTAGGAAATTATTAAATGGCACTGATACTTTACCATCGGCAAATCTTTTCCTGTGTCCCCATTTGACATTCTCTGATATGGATCTACTTTCTTCTTGAGCTAATGAACTCATTATTGTAAGCAACAATTCTCCCTTACCATCAAATGTCCAGATGTTTTCTTTTTCAAAATAACATTCGCACCCTATATCTTTTAGTTTTCTTATGGTTGTTAAGCTATCTACAGTATTTCTAGCAAATCTTGAAACAGACTTTGTGATGATTAAATCAATGTTACCATCTAATGCCGATTTAACCATTTTATTAAACCCTTCACGATGTTTGGTTGAAGTTCCACTTATTCCTTCATCAGTATAAACATCTACAAATTCCCAATCATCTCTTGATTTTATATAATTGGTATAATAATCGACCTGTGCCTCATAACTTGTTAATTGTTCTTCTTGGTCTGTTGAAACTCTGGCATATGCAGCAACTCTTCTCTTTTTTACTATTCCAACCTGATTTGTAGATTGCTTATTTAGTAATGCTGGTATCGTTGTTACTTTTTTTGTCATTTTTCATCCTCCAACTCTTTTTTAATTTTTCTCCACGTTCTCTTCTTTTTTCTTCTGTCCAATATTCTTTTCTAGCATTGTATTCCCATTTCTCACTTATTATCTTTCCATCATTAAAATGAAATTCTAGCAAGTCATCACCAATTACTATTACTTTTTTTATTTGTTCGTCAAATGCATTTGAGTCAAATTCATCTAATCCAAGAACTTTAGCTGACACTCTCTTTAATGCAATCTCATTTATAGTTTTTCCAGGACAGGCTTTTGATCCACCTGTTAATCTTGTACCACAAGTCCATATATGAGCTTTTATTCCATCAGAATTTTTAGACCTTGAATTTCTCATATAATTCTTACCGCATATTGGACATTTTACTCTGCAAGAAAAACAAGTTATATTCTTACCAAAATTAGCTCTCTGACCTTCTGCTTTTCTTCTTTTTCTTTCTTCTTGAACTTGAATAAACATCTCCATAACAAAGAATTTAGGTTTAACAATTGAAACTACCTTTACATAGCTTTTATATAATTTGTTTCTCGGATCATCAATAAGACGTTGTCAATTAGCCATACTAAATCCTTGACAAGGTGGACCACCTACAACCACATCAACATCTTTAAATCTCATAAGATTATCAATGTTATTTATTACTTCATTGATATCTCCTAAAACTATATTTTTTCTAGGTGTGTCAGGATGATTATGAGCATAAGTATCAACACAGCATGGTTCAATATCATTAGCTAAACTAGTAATAAAACCATTTTGTACAAATCCTAATGATAAACCACCTGCGCCACAAAACAAATCAATCATTACTGGAGCCTTTTTATCTGGAAATTTAAAATCGACTTCTTCATTTGCAAAACATACGATATATGTTCTATTCCTAGTTTGCGGTACACCATAATCTGCTGAATTTAGCACTGTATGAAATACCTTATATCCTAAATCTTTTTCCAAAATTGATAAAATTGTTTTAAATGTTTGACCTTTATTATGTGTTTTTAATGAACGAACATTTTCTAAAACGAGTACTTTAGGTTTTTTATTTTGCTCTATTTTATATTTTACGATTTCTGCTATTCTAAAAAACAATGTTCCTCTCGCATCTTCAAATCCTCTTTCTTCTCCCATCATACTAAATGGTTGACAAGGAAATCCACCAATCAGCATATCAAAATCTGGTAGTGATTCAATTGCAATTTGGTTAATATCTCCAAGGACAATATGGTCTCCAAAATTAGCTTTATATGTTTCTACAGCGTATTTATCAAAGTCATTAGCCCATACCACTTCATAGCCTTCATTTACAAAGCCTTGGTCCAATCCACCGCATCCACTAAACAAGGATAATATTTTCATTATACCTTACTCCTTTCTTTCCTTAATATATTTCCTGATCCACATACCAATTTCAACAGATGCTTTTTTCCCTTCTTCTTGAAGTAATCTCATAAATTCATCCTTAATCTCTGGTTCAATAGCGACTTCAATTTTAGAGGTTTTAACTCTACCAGCAGGTCTACCATATGATTTATTTTTATTTAAATCTTTATTTTTCATAAGTTTTCATCTCCATTTTTATCCGTATTTTATAATGTTTTTATCAGGGTATAATAATTGTATCATAAAAGATTTTTTATATCAATAAATCCACTAAATTTTATAAAAAAATTTTTTTATACTATAATTTTTTTATTAAGTAATTGAGATTACTTGCACTTATAAAAATTTTGTTATTACATTTTATTTATTTACATTTTTCATTTATTCTTTATGGCACAAAAAATAGCCTTCTCTAAACTTCCGTAAATTTAGAAAAGGCTACATATTCGCTATTATCAAAGGATTTGTGGTATTTATTTTTTGAAATCCTTGTATCATAATTGGTGTTGTTTGGTCTGGAATATATTTTAGAAGTAATATACGTTCCGGAACAACAAATCGACGGTTTAACAATGCTAGTTTATACGGCGGAATGTGACTTGAAGGGTCGTCCCGACAATGAGGAATACAGGTTAAGGTCGCAAAGCGGAATACGAGAAAGCCGAAGCAATTCAGGAGAAATATAATAAAGGCGAATCACAATAGACCGGACACCGGAGGCAGATTGCATAAACTACACTGTCTGCCTTATTAATTCTGTACTGTAACACTGTACTGTTTTTATTTACTATTGCATTTTTTATGAAAATGTCGTAATATAATATACAGAATTGAGGTGGTTGTATGGAGTGGATATGGTTAGCCCTGTTGTTGATTTTTGTCGTTATCGAAATCGCAACCGTTCAAATTGTCACAATTTGGTTCGCAGTAGGAGCGCTTGCGGCATTAATTACGTCACTAATTACAGACAACATTCTTGTACAAGTCATAGTTATGCTTGCAGCTTCTCTCCTCTCGCTTGTATGCACACGCCCTTTCGTCAAAAAAATAATGAAAAACAATGTTCAGCCCACTAATGCTGATATGTACATAGGTAAAGAGGGTGTAACAACAGAAGAAATCAACAACCTTTTAGGTACCGGCAGCGCAAAAATCAAAGGAACGGATTGGACCGCGCGCTCATCACAGGACTCGGTTATCATTCCCGTGGGTGCAAGGGTTGTTGTAGATGAAATAAGCGGAGTTAAAGCGATTGTAAGCATATCCGAGAATTAACCGAAAACGGAGGTAAATTATGCAAATATTAAACAGCTTGATTTTAGGCTTACCGCTTGAAATCAATCCCATTACGGCAGTCGGAATTCTTTCCCCAATTATCATCGTCATTCTTTTAATTGCATTTAACGTAAAAATCGTACCGCAATCAAAAGCATACGTCATCGAGCGGTTCGGGGCGTACATCTCGACATGGCAGACGGGAATTCATTTCAAGGTTCCGTTTATCGAGAGGGTTGCAAAAATAGTTTCGCTTAAAGAGCAGGTCGTTGACTTTCCGCCACAGCCTGTTATTACAAAAGATAACGTCACGATGCAAATTGACACCGTCGTATTCTTTCAGATAACCGACCCCAAGCTATTCGCTTACGGCGTTGAATACCCCATTTCAGCGATTGAAAATCTGACGGCGACTACGCTCAGGAATATTATCGGCGATATGGAGCTTGATCATACCCTGACCTCACGCGATGTAATAAATGTTAAAATCAGATCAATTCTTGATGAAGCAACCGACCCATGGGGAATTAAAGTCAACAGGGTTGAGCTTAAAAACATCCTCCCCCCGCGTGAAATTCAGGACGCGATGGAGAAACAGATGAAGGCGGAGCGTGAACGCCGCGAAGCAATTCTGCGTGCAGAGGGAGACAAGGCAAGTAATGTTCTTGTCGCGGAAGGTCAAAAGGAGGCGCAAATCCTTGCAGCCGAAGCAGACAAGGCGGCGGCTATTCTTCGTGCGCAGGCTGTTAAGGAAGCTAAAATACAGGAGGCTCAGGGTGAGGCAGAAGCAATTTTATCCGTCATGAAGGCACAGAGCGAAGGAATCGAATTCATCAATAAATCCAATCCGTCCGACGCATATCTGTCCATTAAGGGACTTGAAGCGTTTGCCAAGGCCGCAGACGGCAAAGCCACAAAAATTATAATTCCGTCTGAAATTCAATCCCTTGCAGGTCTTGCCGCCGGGATTAAGGAAATCGCATCAAACGAGGCAAAATAAGCATTCCAAAGGTTTACGGATGCGCAAAAAGCGCATCCGTCTTTTTAAACAGAATATTAAATATTGGAGCAAAAACATATTTTGACTTGTCAAAACAATAAATATGTTATATTATTATCCTAATGTTTTTTGCTTCAAAATACAAATAACAAAAGGATGTTAGATATGGCTAATGAAAACAAATCCAGCGCCGAGGCTTACCGTGAGCGCAGAAAAAAGCAAATCGCCCAAGCGGCAAAAAAAAGCTCGAAATATTCGGCAGCACGTAACAAAGCCGTAAAAATCGCCGTTACGGTTGTCAGCTTGCTTATAGCTTTTAGTCTTGTGGCTTATTCTGCAGGCAGCCTGTTGCTTAATGTTTTCGGTTTACCGCAAAGACTTATTACCGTAAATACTGTTGACGGCTATAAAATAACCGCCGCCGAATTCAATTACTATTATTCGGGTCTTTATAACGATATATGGCAGTATTCAAAGACTTATGAGGAGCAATACGCGTCGTCATACGGAGCAGGCATGGGAGCTTCTCTTACGGGCTACGACTTCAACAAGTCTCCCTCATCTCAAAAATACGTCGGCGAAGATGAGTTCGACGAATTCGGCGAAGATGCTACTTGGGCTGACTATTTCAAGGTTGCCGCTTCTCGGCGCGCTTATATAACAAACTATTTTTATGAAGAGGCAATGAAAAAGGAGTACACGCTCCCGGAGGATGAACTAAAGGCTATTGACAAAGAGATTGATGAAATTAGAAAAACAGCCAACGAAAACGACTTTTCTCTTAAAAGATATTTATCTTTTCTTGTAGGTGAAGGCGTAAACGAGTCTCTTTTCAGAAAACTCAGGGAAAAAGACAAGATAGCGCTGAATTATCAAAATGAGTTGTCCGAGGAATATAACTACTCCGTCACTGAAGAAGAAATTCAAAAATTGTATGAGGAAAACAAAGAGAATTATGATTCGGTATATTTCAGACTCTTTGCTCAAAGCTTTACGACTGAAGAGAGTGAGGATACTGATGCGAAAACAAAGCAAGAAGCAAAAGCTATTGCGAATAAAATGCTTGACGAAATAGAAACCTATAAGGACTTTAACACTCTCGCCTACAAGTACGCACCGAAAAGCGATAAAGAAACCTATAAAAATGACGACGCTACAGCTGTAAAAAATATAACCTATACAAAGGTGTCGGAGAGTATAAATAAAGACCTTGCCGACTGGCTCTTTGACAAAGACCGCAGTGTCAACGATAAAACCGTTATACTTGACGAAAGCGGAAACAGATACTTTATAGCTTGTGTTGAAAAAACAAAAACACTTCTTCAGGAGCCGACAGTTAATGTCCGGCATATCCTCATACAATTTGATAATAAAGACGAACAAGGCAATGAAATTGACCTGACACAGGATATAAAAAACACTGCAAAGAGTGAGATTGACGCAATATACAACGAATGGAAGGACGGCGAAAAAACCGTGGACTCTTTTGCCGCTCTTGCCGAAACTCGCAGTGAGGACCGGGGTTCAAAGGAAAACGGCGGTCTTTACGAAAATGTCTATAGAGGTCAAATGGTAACCGCATTTGAGGACTGGTGCTATGACCCTGCCCGCAAAAACGGCGACACCGGTATTATCGAAACGTCTTACGGCTACCACCTGATGTATTTTGTAGGCAGGAACGATGAGCCCCATTGGAAATTTACGGCACGTTCCACAATCGGTTCGCAAAAATACAGTGAATTTATTGAATCGCTTTATAAAAAGGCGCATGATTCGGAAAGTCCCAATACAAGATTCCTTAATTATTTTACTGCAAGACTTTTAGAAAATATTAACCGCAGCTATGCTTCGTCTGAACCTGCCGGAATCGGTCAAAGCATAACACCCGACACAACAAAAGCTCCGGCTGAAACCGAATAAAGTACGACCGAATAATTAAACAAATACGCAAAAAAAGAGGCAAGTACAAAAAAATTGAACTGCCCTAATTTGTGCGAACAGCACAAAAACAGCACTATGATAGTTAAAGTTAAATTTTAAGCGACATACTGACTTCGTTTTTCAAGCGGAGTCAGTTTTGCTTTCTGTGAGCGAGAGAAAATCCCGCATTAACTCATTCTCCGTTTCCAATTATTTTATCTTTGCCTCCTTGCGAGCAAGGATATATTTGAGTTCGGCAACCTTCTCCTCTTCTGATACAATATAATCTTTCGGCGGTCTGCCTTTGCGTTTCAACGCTATTCCGGCATCCAAATTATTTTTGCTTTTTTTTAAATTTTCGCATTTGTTCATATGTAAATCTATACTTATTTCCAATCTTTTCGTAGACTGTACCCTTTATTGAACAACTCCGATATCTCTTTTTAATATTCTTCTATATGCCTGTTACTTCTTGGCATAATAAAACCTCCTAATGCAGTTTTTTTAATTCTACATAGGAGGCTGTTTTTTCTATTGTCCGTTTTTACTGGACTTATTCAGTTGTCGGGGCTTTTTAATCTCTTAAATTGAAAGATCTTTCTGTATAACCGCCTGAACGGCTTTAGCGATACTGTCCTGAAAGCCGTTTTCCTGCAGGGCAAAAACCCCTTCAACGGTAATTCCTCCGGGTGAGCAAACCTTGTCAATAAGCTCCCAGGGATGCTCCTTGCTTTGGCGCAGATACTTTATGCTCCCCTCGATTGCCTTATAGACAACCGTTTGGGCGTCTGCACGCGTCATACCGTTTTTCACCGCCGCCCTTGTCATGGCATCGGCAAATAAGAAGCAAAATGCGGGTGAGGCTCCTCCTATTGCGTCAAATACGGGGAAAAGTGTTTCGGGAATCTCAATTACCTCGCCCGAGCAGCGAAGCAAATTTACTGCCGCCTCCCTCATTTCTTCCCCTACAAGACTATTACAGCAGTAAGCGCTGATAGCCTCCCCTACCTCTGCGTTCAGGTTAGGCATAACCCTTATTATGGGAAGCGATGAGCCGCAAAGCTCCTGTAGCCTTGCAAGTGACTGACCTGCAGCTATTGAAATAATCAAGGGCTTTTTAATCGAAACAGCGCCTGATATTTGCTGCATTGCCGAGGCTATTACATTAGGCTTTACGGCAATAACAAGGCAATCACAATCGGAAATCAAACGCGATGCATTAAGGGATATGTTAATTGCAAGCTCGTCCTTGAGAAGGGCAAGCTTTCTCTCATCGCGAACTCCTCGAGAGAAGACGTTGCCCGCTCGGCCTCCCTGGGGTTCCTCAACCCCTTCCTCTACTACGTGATCCTCTTCAAGGCCTACTCGGTCCTGCCCGCCCAGGAGAATCCGTATCTAGTCGCTCTTTTCATTTTCCTCCTCCAAAATCGAAGTGCAATGGGCACATCGTACAGCATCAATATCTATTTCGCTTTTGCAAAACTTGCACTTTTTAGTAGTTGGTGCTTCCTGGTTTTTTTCCTTTTTGCCGATTTCTTTAATTTTATTGATAAAGCGTATAAAAATAAAAATTACAAAAGAGACAATAAGGAAATTCAAGACTGCGCTGATGAACACTCCGTAACCCAATGTGGCGGCTCCGGCCTTTGTTGCCGCATCAAGACTCTCATATTCCTTGCCGTCAAGCGCAAGAAACCATTCGTTAACAGAAAGCCCTTTTGTTATTAAACTGATAAGCGGCATTATGATATTGTTAACAAGAGAGTTGACAATTGCCGTAAATGCAGCGCCTATAACTATACCTACCGCAAGGTCGATTACATTCCCTCTTACTATAAATTTCTTAAACTCTGCGAAAAACCCTTTTCCGTTTTCTTTTAAAGACACAAATTCACCCCTTCCCGAATAACATAGCATACATTAATGTTTTATGCAATAATAATAATTGATTTTTAATCTTGTTTAGGTTATAATAAATAAAACCATTTTTTGGGAGGAAATTCCAAATGCTTCTAGTTGCCGATATCGGAAACACGAATATAACACTCGGCGTTTACAAAAATAATAAGCTTTTGTTTGTCTCCCGACTAAATACTGTCAGGCAGAAAACCGATGACGAATACGCAATTAATCTGAAAGATATTCTTTCTCTTTACGATATTTGTGATGGATTTTCAGGTGCTGTAATAGCCTCTGTTGTGCCTGAGCTTACAAATGTTTTCAAAGATTCAGTATATAAGGTAACGGGGAATACCGCTTTGGTAGTTGCACCGGGGCTGAAAACGGGATTGAAAATATGTATAGACAATCCAAAAGAATTGGGTGCAGACCTCGTAGCCAGCGCCGTAGGGGCAATTTCAAAATACCCTCTCCCCTGCCTTATTATTGATTTAGGAACCGCAAGCAAGCTGAGTGTTATTAATGAGGACGGCGCCTTCTTAGGCTGTGCTATCGTCTCGGGCGTAGAAATTTCACTTGACGCTCTTTCCAAAAGAACCTCCCAGCTCCCTGCGATAAGTCTTGAAGCTCCCGCTAATGCAATAGGCACAAACACTATTGACAGCATAAAATCCGGTACGCTTTTAGGCAATGCCGCTATGCTTGACGGGCTTTCCGACATTTTAGAGAACGAACTGGGAAAACCGTTTAAAACACTCGTTGCAACGGGAGGTCTCTCGAAGGATGTAATCCCGCTTTGCAAAAAGGAAATTATTCTTAACAAAACTCTTATTTTAGAGGGTTTGTACGAGATATATTATAAAAACGTGCACTCATAGGCTATTTGACAAGACTCTGAATGAGCTTGTATCAAATAAACCGCAATATGCAGAAGATACGAAATATGCACCGCATCCCTATTTGGGAGCGATAGCAAGGAGGAATTGTCATGTCAACCGCAAATTCACAAACCCGCCGCAAAACACTGTTTTTAGTCCAGTTTTCTCTGCTTTTGGCGATAGAGGCTATTGTTTGCTTCACTCCGCTGGGCTCTCTGCCTGCGCTGGGTCCTATTGTCGCTACGTTGTCTCATATCCCGGTTATCCTTACAGCTGTTCTTTTAGGTACCGCCGCAGGTGCGGCAATGGGATTTATGTTCGGACTGTTCAGCTTTATCGTCTGGACATTTACTCCGCCCTCTCCTATAATAGCCTTTGTCTTTACACCCTTCTACAGTCTCGGCGAAATGAACGGAAACATTTGTGTAGGATTACAATTGATGTGTTACACCAAGCAAGCAAAAGCAATCCGTCACTCTTGACAAAACAAAATGAAATGCACACAAAAGAGATGCCGACGCGAGAAACTCAAAAGCAAAA
>MWCF01000119.1 GCA_002069855.1 Elusimicrobia bacterium ADurb.Bin231
TAACGCTATATTTATTAACCTAGGTGGCTCAAAATTCGTTGCGTACACCGGCTCCATTTTCGATGCTATTCACCAAGGTAAAATCCGATTTTTTTCAATGGAGTAATACCATTAATAGCCTGCATTAGCGGAAAAAATAAATCCAGCGTTCGGGACTGAGTTAAAAATATTACATTCATATGTTATAAACTGATGTCTTGCAACTATCCAAATGGTCTTTTATCCACCGACAGGTCATTTCCAATCCCTGTTCCAGTGTTACAGTCGGTTTCCACCCGCAGCTTTCTCTGATTTTAGTGTTATCACAAATGAGTCTTTGCACTTCACTGGCTTTAGGCCTTAATCTATTTTGATTATTGGCTACTTTTACCCTTTTCCCTGTTATTTCAATTATAAGTTCAACCAAATCCTTTATGGATATTTCTCTTCCGCTGCCTGCATTGAAAATTTCCCCTTCAACTTTCGAAGTTTCTGCCAACTTTATGAAAGCATTAGCAGTATCCTTGACATAATTAAAATCTCTTGTAGGCGCAAGATTGCCCAATTCTATTATTTTCTTGCCTGCATATATTTGGGAAATAACAGTGGGAATGATCGCCCGGGCTGATTGTCGTGGTCCATAAGTATTAAATGGTCTTAGAACAGAAACAGGTACCCCGAAAGAATAATAATAACTTAACGATATGTTTTCAGCAGCTATTTTGCTTGCAGAGTAAGGAGATTGCGGCTGCAAAGGATGCTTTTCATCTATTGGCGTATATTTAGCGGTTCCATAAACTTCGCTCGTTGAAGTATAGATAAAACGTTCTATTCTTTGTGAACGGCAGGCGTTCAAAATATTCAATGTTCCTTTTACATTTGTATCTATATAACTATCTGGAGCACAATAGCTGTAAGGAATACCTATTAAACTTGCCAGGTGGAGTACAACCTCCTGACCTTTGACAGCTTCTGATACTCTGTAAGGATCTCGAATATCGCCGGCGAATATTTCTATGTTTTTTAATAGATTTTTTTTTGTATGGTCAAACCATCCCCATTTGCCGAAGGAATTATAGAAAATGAATACCCTTGCTTTCGCTCCCTTTTTCGCAAGTTCTTCTGTAAGGTTAGAACCTATAAAACCTTCAGCGCCTGTAATTAAAACTTTTTTGCCTTTCCAGAAATTATTCATATTCTTTTCTCTTAAATATAACATTATATTCGGATTTTGCCCTGTACAGATCGGCAGCGTTTCCGATATCTATCCAATATTCGTATAACGGGAATACTCCAACCGGCAGAGACCTGTGTGTCGCGGCTTTGATCAAATCAGTCATATTGAAATGTTTGTGTTTAGGTATCAGCTTCAATACCTCTTTATTTAATACATATATTCCGGCATTACATAAAAATCTTCGTGAAGGCTTCTCTGTGATTCCGGTTAAATATCCATTGCAAACGTCGAACACGCCGTAAGGAATATCAAAAACGTATTCCTTAGATGCAGCGCATAACAATAGATGGTGATTGCGATAAAAATCTATAAGGCTGGTATAATTTGTAGATGTTAAAACATCGGCGTTTACGACAACGATTGTATCAGGTATTTCATCTTTGGGCAGAAGAGACAGTGCACCGGCGGTTCCCAGCTTTTTCTTTTCTTCGAGATATTTTATATTTACACCTAAATTTGAATTTTTCTTAAAATGCGACTTAATCGTATTTGCTTTGTAACGTATCGCGAGATAGATGTCCTTAATATTATGTTTACGAAGACCTGTTATAACATCTTCTAAAATCGGTTTCTCCTCGATTTTAACTAACGGCTTTGGTGTATGACGAGATACTTTTCTCAAACGTTTCCCCTCTCCCCCGGCCATTATCACTGCGATAACTTTATTATGTTGGTCATAAAGAGTATCTGAGACAAAAATCTTTTGCAGTTTTCGGCCGTTTCCAACTAATGGAATGTGCCGTATTCTATTTGTTTGTATTAACCGTAGCGCTTCTTCCGGGGAATCTTTTCTGATGTACAAATAGCGGCGGTTCATAACCACATTGCATCGTGTGTTTATATCCCCGTTTTTTAATATAAATCTTCTGACATCTCCGTCCGTTATTGTACCAATTAGTTTATTGTTTTTTTCTACAACAAACGCAATGCCTTCTCTATTGCTGTCTATCACTTTCACAACTTCTTTGAGAGTTGATTCTTTTGCAGTGATATATTTTTTTATATTATCTATTCGCAGCATAATCAATAAGTTATCTTTTTTTGAATAAGATTTTTATCAATTGGAATTTTTGCCAACATTTCTGCAATTTGCCGGCCGGAATTGCCTTTGCCGTAAGGATTCAGACATTTTTTACATTTTTTCCTGAAGTTTTCGTTATATAAACTTTTTTCAATAGCCTTTATTATTTGATTTTTATCATAATGAGTATCGATTACATTTGTCGAACGCAATCTTCCACGCTGTCTGCTGCCGATATTTACAAAGGGACAGCCGAATGCAGGTGTTTCTTTAATTCCACTTGAAGAATTTCCGACACAAACGCCAACTCCCAGTCTTCCGCATAATTCAAGCATTCCATGGTAAAAAAATCTTCCCAGATGAGCGGTTACGATAATGTTATCCAGATTGTGTAATTTTTCAATCTCTTTTATTATCTTTTTGCCTCCCGCATCATTGTTCGGGTAAGTAATTATTACCTGAACTCCTTTTTTCGCAAAATATTTCATGGCTTCCAGTGATGGTCGAATTTGAGCCTTAACTTCCTTTGTCTCCGTTGATATCGAATGTTGAGTGTAAATAATTATCGGCTTACTGATGTCTAAAGAATATTTTTGTTGAATATCCTGCAAAGTCGCGTACTTTTTCTGTTTTATTAAATCTATAACGGGATATCCAGTGTTGAAAATTCTCCATTTTTCTTCACCTAACTTTGCTATCCTTTCTGCTGCCTGCCGATTTGTCGTAAAATGAAGATGGGAAAGTTTTGTCATGGCGTGTCGAACATAGTCGTCTAACGCTCCCCCTTCCGTTATATCTCCGCCTTCTATATGGGCTACTGGAATACCCATCTGGCTGCCTGCAATTACTGCCGCAAAACCTTCAAAACGGTCTGCGTAAACAACCAGAAAATCCGGCTTTAATTTGTTCAGAGCTTTACTCAAATTGAGAGTGATGTGCCCGATAGCATGAGTTGTTGATAAAAGGTCGTCTGCTCTGGTTTCTGCTTTAATCTCCTGCCAAATTCTAAAGCCATCCTTTTCTATCTCCCTTTTTGTATAACCGAAATTTTCTTCAAGATGAGCTCCGCTGACAAAAAGATAATATTCTAATTTAGGATTAGCTGCTATGGCGCTGATTATGGGATATTGCAATCCGTATTCTGCCCTGTTTCCTGTAAATATTGCGATTTTTCTTTTTTTCATTTGGTTAGTTTCTTAAATTTTGAGATAGTCTAAAATTTAACATCTTTCTTTTTTACTTGTACATCCTTTGGGAGGTTTCGATTGGACCTTTTGCCCAACAACTTCCGGATATCCTGACCGATGAAATCACCTGTTCCCGGTCTTTTCACCCATAGATTATCTAAACTGAATGTTTCTCCCTTTTGGACTGGTTTTGTAGTGACTACAGATGCATAAGCAAAATCGATAACAGGTTTTTCTTCTTTTTGTATTTCTTTCCTGCCTTTTAGAGCGTCCCATACGGCTTTTGAACCAATAACAAGTTCTCTCAATTCATCTGGCTCAAGGGAAATCGGATTATCCGGTCCGGACCATTTACGCGATATCGTAAAATGTTTTTCCAATGCCGCTGCTCCCAATGCCGCTGCTCCCAAACATGTATATATGCCTAATGAATGATCGCTTATGCCTACGGGAACATTGAATTTTTTTCGTAATTCTATTATTGATCTTAATCTAACCTTATCATACGGTGTCGGATACATAGAAACGCAATGTAAAAGCATAAATGGAACTTTATATTTTCGTATTATTGCTACGCTCCTTGATATAGATGAAATATCATTCATTCCTGTTGATAAAATTATAGGCTTGCCTTTTTTCGCGATATACTCTATTAGAGGTGTGTTATTACATTCTCCTGAACCTATTTTATAGGCAGGCACATTCATTTTTTCCAATCTTTCTGCCGCTTCTCGCGAAAACGGAGTGGACATATATATTATTTTCTTCTTTTCACAATATTTCTTGATTTTGATTTCTTCTTTTTCTGTTAATTCGCATCTCTTGATTATATCCCATAATCGTTCTTTCGATATTTTTCCGGGTTTCATATCAGTTGGAATCATTTCCGCTTCTGTGATATGGCATTGAAATTTGACACATTCGGCCCCGGCTTTTTTGGCGGCATCTACAAACTGCAATGCTTTTTTAAAGCTGCCTTCATGATTTATTCCTACTTCAGCTATAACCAAAGGAGGATATTCATCACCAATTTTTCTTCCCTGAATATCTAAAAATTTCATAAAGCTTCCGATAATTCAATATTCATAATGTTTTAAATGTACAGTAATCTATTCCGTAAAGCTAGGTATTTTACATAAAACCATGAAGCAACCGTAAAATATTGAGAGGGTATATTTTTGTTGATTTGATATTGTAATTTTAGTAATCGATAACTCTTTTTATCCAGTTTGTATTCCGGTTCGGCAGGACTGGATTTCCTTGCTAGTATATGCATATCCGTATTTCTTGTCACTATATCTATAATCTCCATTCCGACTTTTTTTAACAAAACTTCTATCGTCCTTGTGGTAAAGTATAATTGATGAACAAGAGATATTCTTTTTCGCATTTCTGAAAACAGGCTTGGAGTCTCATTATGAGTATAAAAATACATATATCCATTCTCATTCATCAGGCTGCGGCAAACTTTTAAATCCACTAACGGTTCGCTTAAATGTTCCAGAACCCCAATACAAACTATGAGATCGAAGAATCCTGTTTGTTCGCAAGAAACAGCTTTGATGCACTTATTGAGGATGGTAAAATTATATCTTTTATTATCAATTTTCTGGCAGCATAGACTCGAAGGTTCTATTCCTACACATTCGCCGGCGCCTCTTTTTTGGGCCGCTGCCAGGAAAAAACCTTTCCCGCAGCCTGCATCCAGCACTCTTTTGTTCTTGATGGAAATCTTATTTCTTTCTAAAAACCGAAAATATTTTATATACTTTTTCTCCCACAAAGTTAATTCGTCCCTGTTTTTTATTGAAGAAGTATTCACATTATAAGTCATATAGTAGCTGTCTCTATAATATCGATCCAATTCTTCTGATGTCATAAGAGGCATTCTGTATAACATCCCGCAATCAATGCATAAACTTGTATCAAGATTGGTAATCAGTTTTTTTCTTGAATCCCTTGTTGCGTATGTTCTTTTGATATTTGCAAGTCTTGCGTGTCTGAATATAATCTCCGATTTATCCGAACCGCAAATGGGACAGCATAAATGCTTTTGTTTTTTTATTGGTTCAATATTAGCTGTTATCATTTATTTTAAATTGTGCGATTTTATATAATATTCAAAATAATCCAAATCCTCTTTGTTATCTATATCAATATAAAAACTTGTTATTTCATGTATTAAGGTTTTTCGCGGAATTCTCCAGCAGTTCAAAATCGCTCGTCGCGAAAAAATCCAGCAACTGTTGGTGATGTCATATACTACCGGGGCATCCTGCCTTCTGATAAATTTACTTTTTAAAACATGTTCAGCAAAACCGTTTTTATTCGTTTTAAGCAAATGAAAATAAGGATTCCGCCTGCATCGGGACACAGCAATCAAAAGATCAGGATTTTTTTTTGTAAATACTTCTATCATTTTCTTAATATCAGACTGCCTCCTGACAGGACTTGTCGGATCGAAAAGTAAAATTGCTTTTATTTTGACGGAATAAAGCTTTTCACAGTTCAGAAGTGCATGTTTCAGGACTGGAAGCATGGGAGTATTATCTTTTGCAAGGTTTTTAGGCCTAAGAAACGGAACTTCAGCCCCATATCTTTCGGCCGTTTTTGCTATTTCAGAACTATCCGTTGTAACTATTATTTTATATATATCCTTGTAAGATAAAGCATGTTCAATTGTATAAGCGATTAGCGGCTTTCCGCACACCTTTTTTATACCTTTTTTTCGGATTCCTTTAGAGCCGCCTCGGGATGGTATTACTCCCAGAAATACAGCTTTGTTATTTTTTTTATTCATTTTTTTCCTTTGAAATTTTGATGACCTGGTTGGTTTAATTCCATTGGAGCATGAAAGATATGTGGAGACTTTTGAGTTGATTCGTTTTGGTGTTTTCTCTGTACTCCGTCCCTGTCGGTTTTACGTCAAATTAAAAACGTACCCGTGATAAACACATCTAAAAACTATAGTCATCCTGTAAAAAAAGTTGTGATTGCAAGACGATACGAGCTAAAAATAATACCACTAAAATAGATTTTTTACAAGTTAACTTTATTTTTAAAGGTTAATTGTAAATCTTGAAAATTGGTATTTTTAAGTACTTTAAAATTAAGAATTTAAAATAAAAACAAAAAAATGGGAATTTAGCTCCGCAATTTAGCCCGAATTGTTACTCATTGTGCCGCAATGAGTTACGACAACAGCATGATGTCCCTCTTTCCAATTAAACTGTGATTGTTTGATTCGAAAAAGAGACAACGTTCTGCGCATGTCCTGCCATATAGTTTGTGATATTTTCCACAGTGGTAATCAGGATTCGTTCAACCGCTTCGTTGGTATCGAATGCGCTGTGCGGCGTAATAAAAACATTTTTCAATCTCATCAGGATATGGTTCATTAGCAGTGTCCGCAGGTTATGTTTCCTTGTAAAAATAGAATGCAGCAGTTCCGCCTCGGCACATTAGAAACCGAAATTTGATGTTTACTGCAATAATTAAGATCGATATGATTGAACCCTGTGGACCTTGTCGCTATAAATTTAAGATTTTTAAGCTTCTGTAAAACTTTTTTGCTCAAATCCGAATAGATAAAAGCAGAAATAATTTCACTCTCTGAAAATTTTTCTGCATTATTTTTTGTCAATGGTTCTTCCATTAAATTGAGCTCATTATCCACTGACAGAGTTTCGAAATATTCCCGCTCCCATTTCTCAGTTTCAAATATATTGATTTTCATAAGCAGGTTACCCCTTCCAAATTACAGTTTAAAAAATTCTGAATAGAAACCTACTGTCTAATTCTTTAATAAGCGGGAGGAAATAACTTAAAGCTCTAACAAAATGAAAAACGTTTTATTGCAGAATGCCCGTCTCTCATTGCAAGGAGGTCCGATCAGCGAAGCGAAAACGGAACTACGATGGATTCTCAGACTCAATTATTTAAAACTCCCTTGATTTTGCTCGGAAAACTACATTGAAAAAGACCGGATAATCGTTATAATAAACTCAGGATTTGGTTTTTGCGCCCGTAGCTCAATTGGATAGAGTCGCGGACTTCGAATCCGAAGGTTGCAGGTTCGAGTCCTGCCGGGCGCACTTAAAAAATATATTTCTCAGCGCCGCTGCTTTTTATCAGTGTGTCATTGTTTTCAGCAGGGACGAAGATTGCCTGCGAAGTTCCCATTTTCTCTACCAATTCAAGTCCCTTTTTAACTCCCATAACGTTCAGCGCCGTTGCCAGCGCATCGGATTCACTGCCGTTTGTGCTGATGATCGTAACGCTCGAAACCTCCTGCGCGCTTGTCTCCGTCCGCGGATTAAAAATATGGCTGAAACGTCGTCCCTTTATTGTATAAAACCTTTCATAATTTCCGCTTGTCGCCGCTGCCGCATTTGACAAAGCAAGTTTCATTAGAACTTTA